>JAISQK010000215.1 GCA_031274255.1 Planctomycetaceae bacterium
CTCTGGTATCCGCAAAAGGGAAAATCATTTGAAGGAAAAACATTGCGGATACGGGGCAAAACTTACACGCACGGTTTGGGATTCCGCGCGCCGTCGTCCGTCCAATACGAGATCAAGCCAGAATATAAGCGGTTTGTTGCATTGGCGGGAGTGGACGATAATTTATTATCTCAAAACAACGGACGTTTTCTTGCGATGCACAGCAGCGTCCAATTCAAGGTATCGATTGACGGCAAGATTGTTGCGGAGAGTCCGGTGATGCGTATTTCGCAAGAGGCGTGGCGGTTTGACATCCCAATTCCGCCGAACAGCCGCCGAATCAATTTATCCTGCACAGACGCAGGGAGCCGCCATCTTCTCGATTTCGGCAATTGGGCGGACGCAGGTTTCGTCGTGGAAGAAAATGTCGAAGAGAACAGAGAATAAAGAGAATATCGTCGGCAGGGAACATGCTGCTTCACCGCAGCCGCGATCCAATGTGGCATGTTGGACCGCACTTGCCTCCCGGCTGCGCGGTCGGCTTCCATTGTCATCCTTTTTCCGTACGAACCTTCTGACGGCAAGCAGTTACCATACCGGCGGAGTGAACTGTGTCCTTGTTGACGGAAGTGTCCGGTTCATTTCGGAAACAATCGGTACCGGAAATATCACGCAACTTCCCGGACGTCCCGATTATACCGGTGCATGGTATCAATATTCAGGACCATCGACCTACGGTCACTGGGGGGCACTCGGAACGATCCGCGGTGGTGATACGGCTGAAATTCCATGACAAACGCTTTCAATTTCAATACAAAAAGACAAAACCGCCCGACAGTGCGGCGGTTCTGCAAAAAACGAAATGAAAAAATCGGATCCGTTACAGGAGATAAAATGAGGATGAACATGAAATACCGGATAATGCCTTTTGTTTTGTTAATGATTATTACTGTCGGTTGTTCACGGGGACCGAAAACCAATGTGACGGAATTTCTCGTCACACTTGACGGTCAACCATTGGATGGGGCAAATATCGGTTTGATTCCCAAAGACGCCAATGGTGTTGCCACATTCGGAACAACGGGAGCCAATGGAAAATGTCAGACACAAACGCTTTTCAGTCGGACTAACGGCGGAACGGTGACTGGCGGATATACGGTGACGATTTCAAAACTGAAAGAAAAACCGACCGGCAAAAAGTTCATCAACCCTGATACCGGTACAGTGAATGAGGAAGTAAAAAATGAGGAAACGCTCCCGTTACTTTATGTGAATGAACAGACAACTCCCTTTACTGTTGAGGTCAAAGACGGTGCAAATTCTTTCACGCTCGAATTGAAATCGAAAAAGTAAGTACATCGGTGGAATGTGTTATGCACATCGTGGAAAATGCGTATTTGTTTATCGATACTGTTTTCCATTCCGTCGTTTGTTAACTTTTCCATACACAACTATTGACGATCGTCCTGAATCATGCCATAATCAATCTTTTAATCGGTGTTGTTGGTAATCATTTCGTTTCAGTTATAAGAAAGAGGTTTCTATGACTCAATCTGTTTCACGGCGTCGTTTTTTGAAAACGGTTTCGTCTGCTGCCGCGTTGAGTGCGGCTCCCGCCGTTTTGCCCGGCAGAATCTTCGGGCTTGACGGTGAAACCGCCCCCAGTAACAAAATCACACTCGGAGTCATCGGAATCGGCGGTCGCGGCCGTCATGATCTCAAGCGGATACTCCGCCAACCGGATGTTCAGCTCCTCGCCATTGCCGAGGTTCAGGCGGACCGCCGCAATTTTGCGAAAGATTGGGTCGCCAGGGATTTCGGTGTGCAAGACGTGACGTTGTTTCGTGATTTCCGCGACATTCTCCGCCGAAACGACATTGACACGGTGCTGATTGCAACCGGCGACCGGTGGCACGCTCACGCTTCGATTTACGCAGCCCAGGCAGGCAAGGATGTGTATTCCGAAAAACCGTGTGCCATCACGATTGATCTTTGCCGTCAGCTTGCCGCGTCGATGAAACGCTACGGCACGATTTTTCAAGGCGGCACGCAGCGACGCAGCCTAGGAAATTTCAAGTTTGCCTGTGATCTCGCCCGCAGCGGAAAGCTCGGCAGGCTCAAAGAGGTTCATGCGGCCATTTACTATCTGAAGGTTCGCTATGACTGGCTTCCGGCTCAACCGGTTCCAGACCGTGACGTCATTGATTGGGAAATGTGGCTCGGACCGTCTCCATGGCGTCCGTATAACAAGGAGTACGTCCAGGGAGGCTGGCGGTCGCATTACGATTTTGATTCCGGTGCAAAACATCACGACTGGGGCGCTCACACGGTTGACCTTTGTCAATGGGCGGCGGATGCGGACGGTTCCGCGCCGGTGAAATACTGGGCGGAAGGGGACCGGTTGTACGGCCTTTACGAGAGCGGCGTCAAACTGGTGATGCGTCCTGACGGTTGGCTGGGACTCGGAAACTGTGCCGTCCGTTTTGAAGGGGAAGAAGGTTGGATCGAAACCGGCGACAGCGGTCGGGTTGCCGTTTCCCCCGATTCGCTCCGCAGTGAGTTGACGCAGGATTTCAGCACTTACGGCGGCCGCGACGGCGGTTCCCACGGTGAAGACCCTATCACCCATATCCGTAACTTTTTCGATTGCGTCAAAACCCGTGAACAGCCGACATGTCATGCGGACGTGATTTGCAGTTCCCACATCACCTGTCACGCGTCGGCTCTTTCATGGCTCCTTCAACGGGAGTTGAATTTCGACCCGAAAACCGACACCTTCCTGAACGACGATCAAGCCAACCGGCTGAAAACCCGTGCCTGGCGCAGCCCCTGGAACGTATGACAAATTGTATCTCTTGTCCATTGCCATATTATGGGGTATCTCTAAAAAAGAATTTTTTAGAGATACCCCATGGACATTTTTTGTTTTGTTTATTGGCAATGCACCGTAATAACAAAAATTTCGGCGGAGACAGATGTTTTGTTTTCAATGAAAATTCTGATTTGCCGGAATTTTGTGTTCCGTTATTTGACCTCCTTACTGAATTTTTTCTAACACTCACCAATAAAATATTAATAAGTTAAGTATTCCTATGAAACACAATTTTTCCATTTTTTGTACCATATTGATTTTACACGCTGTTCCGGCATCATATTATTCACCGATTCACGCCCGACAAAATAGTCAGCCTTCGGCGGAAGAGACGGAAAAGAATCTCAAAGTTCTTCAGGCCATCTCTTTCGACGGGAATCCAACCGATACCCAACTGCACGAGGCCTCCGAAGCGATCCGGTCTTTGACCCAATTCGGTACGGAAGCGGCGGTTCCTGAACTTGCAAAGCTTCTTGAGGTGACGCCGCTCAACACAGCCGTCCGCACGGCACTCATTAATATGCCGAACGGAACCGGTATCGCCGCTCTGCGGGAATCGCTCGACACGCTCCGGGGGGAAAATCTTGTCGGAGTCATGGAGTCGCTTGGTTCCGCACGTGATGAAAAATCCGTGGAAAAACTCCTCAAACTGGTTGACCACAACGAGAAAGCGGTTGCCGATTCCGCGATGCGGGCACTCGGAAAAATCGCGGTATCCGAGGCGGTGAGTGCGGTACAAAACGGAATGGATTCCGGTGATATGGAGAAAAAACACGCCGCGGCGCAAGCGGCACTTTACATGGCGGAGCGGTTTGCCGCAACAGGTCAAAAAGACGCCGCCGCAACGATTTACATAGCTCTGAGCGGTAATGATTCTTTTCCGGCACCTCTTCGCGGCAATGCGTTGCGGTCCAAGATTTTGCTTGACGAAGAGAAGTACGAATCGGTGTTCATTGAGATTCTCGGAAACGATGACTGGTGGAAAGTGACGCTTGATCTTGCGAATCAATTGAAATCGCCGAAAACCGGCAAGCTGATTCTCGCCCGCTTCGGAACGCTTTCCCATGAAAAGAAAGCGGTTCTCCTGGAAGTCCTCGGAGCGAGGAAAGATGCGGCGGTCGTGCCGGAACTGATCGCGTTTGCACAGGAAAACGAGCCGCTCACGAAAACGGCGGCCGTTAAGGCACTCGGACGGATCGGTGATTTGCGGGCTGTTGACGCAATCCTGAATGCGGTGAGTTCGCCGGATCCGGCGCTTGCGGATGCCGGAAAAACGAGTCTTTCCCAGCTTCAGGGACCGGAGTTCAATGCGGTGATCATCAAAATTCTCCATTCGCCGGAAAAGCCGTTGCGTCTGGCGGCGTTACATGTGATCGGTGAGCGGCATATCGCGGACGGAGCGGCCAATGTCCGGCAGCTTTTCGGTGACAACGATGCGGAAATCCGTACCGCAGCTTACGAGGCGTTCGCCCAATCCGTCATGGCGAATGGAACGGATTTGGAAAAACTGCTCCGGTATTATCAGGACGCCGCAAAACAGAATCTCTCCGAGGCGGAACAGCTCACTCTGCGTGAGACCGTGAAAACCGTCTGCCGGAAGATGTCTGCGCCCGAGGAAGGCGTCGCGGTGATTGAGACGTTAAGGTCCACCGGTGATGTGCCGACACAGCTTTTCTGTCTTGATTTGCTGTTTTCCCTCGGCGGGGAAAAAGCCGGACAGTCGGTGGCCCGTGCCGCTCTCAGTACGGAAGACGCCGTGGTTGACCGCGCGACGGAAATTCTGGGAAACTGGACAACAGCGGACATCGCCCCGGCACTGATCGACCTGGCGGCCAAACATCCGAAAGAAAAATACCGCATCCGAACCTTGCGGGGTTACATCCGAATCATTCGTCAGATCGGTCTTCCGCCGGAACAAAAGGCTGAGATGATTCAAAAGGCCGAAGTTCTCGCCAGGCGTGAGGAGGATAAGACACTCATTGCGGAAACCAAAGAACGGATTCAAAATCAGCTCAGAGGAAAACCGGTTTTCGACGGCAAAACATTCGACGGCTGGGAATTTCGTAACGAGGAAAACGCCAAATGGTTCCGTATTGAAGACGGTGCCATCGTCGGCGGCACACTCAAGGAACGGATTCCGCGGAACGAGTTCGTCTGTACGGTGAAAGAATATGGGGACTTCACTCTCCGGCTTGAGGTCAAAGTGACCGGCGACGGCGCCAATGCCGGTGTTCAGTTTCGTTCAAAACGACTGACCGACGATCCCAAAAAACCGAACGAAATGAGCGGTTATCAGGCCGACATGACAAACACACCGCAGTTCTGGGGGAGCCTCTATGATGAGTCGCGGCGGAACCGGTTTCTCGCCGAAGCGGATCAGGAACTGGTGAAATCGCTGTTCCGTCCGAACAGTTGGAACGATCTGGAAATTGTCTGCAAAGGAAACAACATTAAGATTTTCCTCAACGGCAGACAGACGGTTGATTACACCGAACCGGACACGGACATTCCGCAAAGAGGGGTGATCGGTCTTCAAATTCACGCCGCTCCGGCAAGTGAAGTCCGGTACCGGAATATCCGGATGGAAGAGGATTGATTCCCATTAAAATCCTCACCGGAATCCGCTAAGTCTCCAGTGATTTTTCATACACGCGGTACGTCTTGTACATTTCCGCGCCGACGCGTTTAATGATTTTGTTGATGCGGTCGTTGTCTTCGTCCGTCCAGCTCAGTTCGGCGGATGTGTAGCCTCGTTGCGTTTTGCCGTAATCAAGAGTCTGCATAATCATTCGTTCGGCGATGCCGCGGTGCCGGTACTCGGGAAGAACGCACAACACCATCATCCGTGCGGTCTTGACATGCCGCAGCCGCCACAGAAAACGTATCAGTCCGAGTGGGATGCCCCACCAGGTCAACCTGCCGTTGAGCGGTTTGATGGCTTCGTTCATATCGGGCATGGTCAGCGAAAAGCCGATCGGTTTTCCATCCATTTCCGCAATGAGTATCTGTTTTTCATCACCGATCCGGTTCAACTGCTTGGCCAGATACCGCACTTCCGCCGATGTCAGATCAACACAGGCCCACCACCAGTTTTTTCGGGCGGAGTCGTAAATTTCGATGCACTTTTCGACATCCTCCCCGAAGGTCTTCCGCGAAAACGTGCGGATGGTGATGTCTTTTGCGAGAACGGCAAGACGCTTGAGAACAGGTGTCCATTTTTGCACGATGTCATAAGGATCTTTGAACCACCACGCATAGAGGTCTTTGTTTTTGGCGAGTCCCCAATTTTGGAGAAGCTCCACGTAATACGGAGGGTTGTGCGCCATCATGATTCGCGGAGGCATGTCAAACCCCTGAATGAGCAAACCGCATTCGTAATTGGTGGAATACGAAATCGGCCCTGTGATTTTGGTGCGGCCTTTGTTTCTGAGCCAGTCCGAAGCGGCGTCCAGCAGTGCGTTCGCAACCGTCTGATCGTTGACACACTCAAAGAGTCCGAATGTTCCGGTGTTGGTGTGATTCTGTTCGTTATAACGCGGATCATCCGCCGCAAGGATTCGTCCCGCCGGTTCGTCATTCCGAAACGCGAGGAACTGGGTCGCCGTTCCATGCAGATAAAACGGATGCTTCTTCGGGTCAAGAAATTCACGGACATCGAACTTGAGCGGCGGAACCCATACCGGATCGTCCGCATAGATTTTCCACGGCAAATCAATAAAAAGAGCAAGCTCTTTCGATGTTTTTACTTCTTTTATTGTAATTGTCACTTGAGTTTATTTCAATCTTGAGAGTGAATCTTTGCCGATTTCGGGAAAATCATAAATCCGGTACGTTTTGTTACGGAGGGCGCCGCCTTTTTCGAGGCTTCCGCGGGAAAAATCGTTGGATTCCAGAACCCAGGAAAACTCCGCGTCCCGGATTCCCCATTCGATCGTTTTGGGAACAAGTGCGTCCACCAGAACAAGACCGAGTCCGAGCATCTGATATTGCGGCATCACATTCGTACTGATGATCCGCAAACTTTTGATCTGATCTTTCCGCCGCAGCAGTTTGAGGAAACCGAACGGAAACAAACGGCCGTCAATGGCTTTAATTCGCGGATTATAATCAGGAAGGCAAAACGACGCTCCCACGAGTTTCCCTTCCACTTCCACACCGACGGCAAGTTCAGGAACCATGAGATAACGGAGACCGGCCGTCATGTGTTTGAGTTCCGCATCCGACATCGGCACAAATCCCCAGGTTCCGGTGAGCGACTGATTGTAAATACCGAGAAAAGCCTCAATGTCTTCCCGAAAATGCCGTTTGTCCAGTTGTCTGACCACGACCCCGCTCCGCTCCCGGATCCTGTCGCAGATCGGCAGATACTTTTGCCGCACTTTCGGAAGCATGTCAATACTTCCCCAATAGGAATAGAGGTCTTGCGATTTGCGGAAACCGTACTCTTCCACAAGCCGCTCATAATACGGCGGATTATAGGTCATCATGAAAAACGGCGACGAACCGAAACCTTCGATCAGGAGTCCCAGCGTGTGATTGAGCGACGGATTCACCGGTCCGCGAATGATCCGCATTCCTTTCGACTGAAGCCAGCACCACGCGGCGTCGAACAGAGCGTGGGAGACTTCCAGGTCATCGACCGACTCGAAAAATCCGAAAAAGCCGACATTGTCGCGATACCGTTCCAGATGTCCCACGTTAAGGATCGCGGCAATCCTTCCCACGGTTTCCTTTCCGCGGACGGCAATGAAGGTTTGACAACTGTTCCGTTCGTAAAACGGACAAAACCGGTAATTGACCGACTCTTTCTGCTCCCCCCGAAGCGGAGGAATCCAATAGGGATCGTTCCTGTAGATTTTCCAGGGAAGTTCAAGAAATCGTTTTTGATCGCGTTCCTCATGGACTTCGAGGATTTGTATGCTTTCCCTTGTCATATAAAATTTCACTTTGCTGGAGGAGGAACCGCCCCATCAGGCGGTGATTCACTGAGGCGGAAGACCGAACCGTATCACGTTTTCCTGTCCATACAACAATTGGCCGGACGCCCGCTCATTGCACACGCAATTCTTATTATACCACAATGCCGACAAAGAAAAAAAGGGGGCATCCTTTGAAAACAGACCTGTCTCATCTGTTGATCTCTTCAAGCCGGTTGGAACCCGTAATCCTCTTTTCCACCGCTTTCCTTTTTTGCTCCGCTCGCGGACTCCAGCAAGCAACGCGAGCGGGTTATTGTTCGAAGCGGGGAACGTGCCGTTCCATCGCAGTAGCCTTCGGCCTCCGTTGGAAACGTTATTCGGCCTATTGATACCAGCGACCAACGGGAGCGGGTCATTGCTTCGGAGCGGCAGCTCCATCCGCCCGCCGGGGCTTCCCGGCTAGGGGACGATGGCGGATCCGATTTCTCCCCACGGACCTTTTTCCCCGGTCGTATTCTCCCACCGCAGGCAGAAAA
>JAISQK010000266.1 GCA_031274255.1 Planctomycetaceae bacterium
CTCTGGTATCCGCAAAAGGGAAAATCATTTGAAGGAAAAACATTGCGGATACGGGGCAAAACTTACACGCACGGTTTGGGATTCCGCGCGCCGTCGTCCGTCCAATACGAGATCAAGCCGGAATATAAGCGGTTTGTTGCATTGGCGGGAGTGGACGATAATTTATTATCTCAAAACAACGGACGTTTTCTTGCGATACACAGCAGCGTCCAATTCAAGGTATCGATTGACGGCAAGATTGTTGCGGAGAGTCCGGTGATGCGTATTTCGCAAGAGGCGTGGCGGTTCGATGTCCCCATTCCGCCGAACAGCCGCCGAATCAATTTATCCTGCACAGACGCAGGGAGTCGCCATCTTCTCGATTTCGGCAATTGGGCGGACGCAGGTTTCGTCGTGGAAGAAAATATCGAAGAGAATTAAAGAATTAAAGAGAATATCGTCGGCAGGGAACATGCCGTTCCATCCCTGCCGCGAGCTACGCGGCCGGTTGCTTCGAATAACGCCGGGTGATGGTCATCACTTCTTCGTGAAGGATTCCGTTGGTCGCGACCGCTTCTTCATTATGAATCGTAGGGTTCCCCTGCCAGTCGGTGAAGTGCCCGCCGGCTTCCGTGATGATGGGAAGAAGCGGAGCCGCGTCCCAGAGGTTCAAGTCCGGGTCGATCATGACTTCCGCCCGGCCGGTCGCCACGAGAAAATAACCGTAAGCGTCGCCCCAGGAAGAGGTGAGTCCGGCGGTGTTTTGAAGTTCCAGATAAGCGTCAAGCCGCCCGGTCTTTGTGAAGGTGAGCACTTCACTGACCAGAAACAGTCCGCAATCCAGTGCCGGACATGCCGAAACACGGGCACGAACCGGTTTTTCCGAACGCGGCGTTTCATGCCAGGCTCCTTCCCCCTTCGACGCCCAAAGCACTTCACGCAGTGCCGGAAGAGCAATGACTCCGATGACCGGTTCCCCGTTTTTCTCGATTCCAATGAGCGTACTGTACGTCGGCACTCCGTGAATGAAGGATTTGGTTCCGTCAATGGGGTCGAGAATCCAACGGTACTCACTCGTCCCTTCCCTGACGGGAAACTCTTCTCCGACGATGGAGTCCTGCGGAAAACGCTCGGAAATCCGTTCGCGGAGAATCCGTTCCGCTCCGCGGTCCGCGGCCGTGACCGGCGTGGCGTCCCGTTTCCGTTCCACCACCAGACCGGGATCGTAAAAGTAATCCAGCGTGAACGCTCCGGCCTGTTTGGCAAACTCTATCGCGGAAAGCAGATGCGTCCGGGGCATTGTTCTTATATTCATCCTGTTCTATTTCTCATCATTTTCCGAAACGGCGTCCTTGGAATCGGCGGCGCCGGACGGCTTTTTCGTTCCCGGAGTCGCAATGCCGCAAAGACGTTTTGTCGTTTCCGACATGGAGCGTGTGATCACATAAAGACTCGGAATCAGAATCATCCCGACCACGGTCGCGGCAATCATTCCCCAGAAGGTCGTGACCCCGATGGAACGCCGGCTCCCGGCGCCGGCACCTGTCGCCACGACCATCGGCAACACACCGATCACGAACGAAAGAGCCGTCATCATCACGGCGCGGAACCGTGTTTTCATGCCGTTCAGTGCCGCATCATAGAGCGACATCCCGTCGTCGCGCAACTGCTTGGAATACTCCACCATAAGAATGGCGGTCTTCGCGGTGAGTCCGATGAGCATCAAAAGTCCCAACTGGCAGTAAATGTCAAGGGATCGCCCGAGCAGGAACAGTGCGAACATCCCGCCCAAGGTCGCGGTCGTCACGGACAGCATCACGGAAATGGGAGTCGTCCAGCTTTCGTACTGGGCGACCAGAAACAGATACGCAAAGATGATGGCAAGAATCATCATTGTGAGAATCTGTCCCTCGTTCTGACTTTCCTGATAACTCATGTCGGTCCACGCGATCTGATAATCTTTCGTGAGTTCCGTATCGACAATCTTCTGAATCGTTTCCATCAGGTCGCCGGAACTGGTTCCCGGCAGCCCCTGCACCGTAATGTTGGCGCACGGGAACATGCTGAAACGTTCCATCTGCCGCGGACCGACCGTCCAGGTGACGGACGCCACGGAATCAATGGGGACAAGAGCACCGGTCCGTGACGGAACCGTCAACTGACCGATAAAATTCTGGTTGTCGCGGAATTCGATTTCCGATTGGATTTTCACCTTGTACGTTTTGCCGAAAAGGTTGAAGTCGTTCACATAAATCGAACCGAGCTGTCCCTGCAGGGTTTCAAAAATGGAACTGATGGTCACGTCCATCGCTTCGGCCTTGTCGCGGTCCACCTCAAGATTGAGCATCGGCATGTTGGCGTCAAACGAGGTCGCGGCAAATAAAACTTTGCCGGTTTCCTGAATTTTGCTCATCACGGTGCCTGTGGCTTGGGCCAGTTCAAACGCGGTTTGATCACCGGTCGCCTGAAGCGCGAACGTCACACCGCCGGTTGCACCAAGACCGTTGATCGCCGGCGGAGCAAACGCCTTGACGGACGCATCCGCGACCGTCGTCCCGATTCCCATGATTTGAGCCTGAATATTCGCAATCTGGGTTTCCGGGGTTTTCCGCTGACTCCAGTCTTTCAGTTCCGCAATGACCATCCCCACATTCTCCCCTTCCCCGGCGGTCAGACTGTTTCCCGGAACCATCAGAACGGCACGGACCCCCTCCACCTGTCTTATCTGAAGGGCAAAATCTTCAAGAACTTCCTTGGTTCGGGGAAGTGAAGCCCCGGACGGCAAAACCGCTTCACACAAAATGGCTCCTTTGTCCTCCGCGGGCAAAAACGCCGAAGGCAACACATTATACAAATGATAGTTCCCGAAAACCAACGCCGCGAGAATGAGCAGCGAGAAAAGGAAAAACTTCGATAAGACCCCTGCGACATTCATGTAACGGTTTCGGGTGAAATCAAGTCCGATATTAAAGAGTTTGAACAGACCGCGAGGTTCATGACTGTCTTTCAGCACCAGCGCACAAAGCGCCGGGGAAAGCGTCAGGGCCACAAGGCTCGACAAAACAAGAGCCACACACATCGTCACGGCAAACTGCTTGTAGATGATTCCGACCATGCCGCCGTAAAACGCAATCGGCGTATAAATCGCCACCACCACGAGCGTTGTCGCCACGAGAGCGCCGGTGAGTTCCCGCATTGTCCGAAAGGCGGCTTCACGGGGGGAAAGTTTTTCCTCGTGAATCAGACGTACACAACACTCGACCACGCAAATCGCGTCATCAACCACCGACCCGATCACAAGAATCAATGCGAACATCGTCAGCGTGTTGATGCTCAGCCCCGCGAAAGTCATGAAAAGGAATGTTCCGATCAGCGAAACGGGAATCGCCACCGCCGGAATGACCGTCGCCCGCCAGTCCTGAAGAAAAATATAGGTGATCAGCACGACCAGAACAAAGGTGAGGATCAGTGTTTCCCTGATTTCCTTCATCGTGGCGACCACAAACTTTGTCGAATCATAAGGCATTTCCCATTGGATCCCCTCCGGGAAATTATTTTCCAACCGCCCAATGACCGCCTTGGTATTGTTGACAACGGCGACGGCATTGCCTGTACTCAGTTTGAAGACGGCAAGCAGCACCGCCGGATTTCCGTTAAAGGCCGGACGGCCGGAATAGGACTCGGCCCCGAGTTCCACCCGCGCGACATCGGACAAACGAATCTGACGCCCCTGTTCGCCGGACCGGATGATGACGTTTTCAAATTCCGAAGCCTCCTTCAAACGTCCCCGCGTTTCAAGTTTGAACTGCATGATGTCGCTGGCCCCTTCCGACCCCAGCGATCCGGTGGCGGCCTGAATGTTTTGTCTCTGAATCGCCGCCTGAACCTCCGGCTGACTCACATTCAAAGCACGCATTTTCAGCGGATCAAGCCAGACCCGCATACTGTATTTCATTTCACCGAAAATGACCGCCATACCGACGCCGGGAATACGGGCCACAGAATCTTTGACATTGTTGCTGACATAGTTGCTCAGATAAAGCGGCGTGTGATCAGGATTGGTACTGGTGAAAGCGACGATTCCGAGAAAGTCGGCGGACCGCTTGTAAGACCGGACACCAATCATTCTCACTTCGCTCGGAAGTGTGTTTTCCGCCCGCTTGACCGCGTTGTTGACATTCACCAGTGCCATGTTGGGATCGGTTTCCGGGCTGAAGGTCAGCGTCAGATTGTATCCGCCGGAATTGTCCGATTTGGAAGAAAAATAGATCAGACCTTCAATCCCGTTGACCTGCTCTTCAATCGGAGCCGCCACCGTGTCGGCCACCACCGAGGCACTCGCACCGGGATAACTGGCCATGACAACGATTGTCGGCGGAGCGACTTCGGGATATTCCGCGACAGGAAGAGTGTTATAACAAATGGCTCCGGCCAGCATGATGAACAACGAGACCACCATGGCAAACTTGGGACGCCGGATGAAAAAAGCGGAAAACATGCGAAAACTCCTGATATTGAACGAGGTGATGAAACGTCAATGGATGGAAAACAAAAAAACGGAAACCAGCGGCTACTTGGAATCTTTCGGAGGTTCCTGCCGGACAGGTGTCTTTGGAGATTCCTTGCTTTCCGCAGGCTTCACCTCTCCGGCAGGTTTTTCGTCTCCTACGGGAATCACTTCATCCCCGGACTTGATTTTGTTCAAACCGCCGATAATGACCTGTTCTCCCTCTTTCAGACCGGATTCAATGATCTGTCTGTCGAACACCTGCTCACCGATCATCACCTTGCGGGATTCCGCTTTGTTGTCCGCCGTCACAACGTAAACCGAATGATTTTTTCCGTCTGTCATCAGAGCCGACACACTGACGGAAGGCTTGGGATCGGCATAACGCTCGGAGAGTTTGACCTTTGTCCAGCCGCCGGGAACCAACTGTTTGTCGGGATTCTCGCAAAGGAGATAAATCATCATCGTTCCGGTCTGGCTGTCGATTTTATTGTCGAGGAAATCCACATCGTATTTCCCGCTGTAAGGTTTTCCGTCCGCGAGGAGAATTTCAATGTTGGCCTCTTTGTCCTTTTTTCCGTCTTTTCCCACCCGGAAATAGGTCATGTACTCCTTTTCACTTATCGGGAACGTGATACGGATCGGATCGAACTGCACAATCGTAGCCAACACGCCGGAACCGGGCGTCAAATAGTCTCCGACGCTGAACTGCTTGGCCCCGATTTGTCCTGTCAGCGGCGAATAAATCTTCGTATAGGAAAGGTCGGTCTTCGCCTGATCCAACCTGGCTTTGGTCTCTTCCACTTTTGCCTTGTAAAACTGTACGGCTCGATCGGCCTCGTCAATTTCCTGCTCTGTAACCGCCAGTTTGGATTTTTCCTGAATGTTGGCCACCCGTTTGTGAGTTTTTTCCGCCAGGTCCAACTCCGCTTCATTCTGACGCAGAGCGGATTCGGCGGTACGAACATTAATTTGATAAATGGTGTCCTCAATTTCAAAGAGCAGATCCCCTTTTTTCACGACGGCTCCTTCCTGAAAGGCGACATTCGTGAGATACCCCGACACGCGAGGCACAAGATTCACCGCTTCCTTCGTAACAATGGACCCGTTATAAGGCTTCGGTTGACTGGCGTCCAGCATTTTCACGGTTTCCACCCGCACCGACGCTTTCATCTGCGGCGGCATCTGAGCGGAAACCCCGGAAACGCAAGAGAGAACCGCTGCCGTCATCAAAACGGTAACGGAAACATTTTTATACAACATCATGGATTTTTTTGTTCTGTGTAACATTTATCTTCTTCTCAATGACGGTTTTACTTTCTGAAAGAAACAGGTATTTTCACGCAAGATTACGGGTCATGATTTCAACGATCTCAAAAAAGCTCTTGATTTGCTGATCGGTCAGTCCGCGAACGGCCCGCTGTTCGACGAGTTCCATCCCGGAATGGACTTCTGCACTAAATTCCTTCGCTTTAGGAGTGAGGACGATTTTCTTCCATCTGGCATCGGTCGGAAGCGGTTCGCGGCGGATCAGACCGTTTTTTTCCATTCGCTGAAGCAGTGTCGTTGCGGAAGAACGGCGGATTCCAAGCTCTTTTTCGATGTCTTTTTGATAAACATTCCCGTTTTCTGATTGTTCA
The DNA here is from genome assembly GCA_031274255.1 of Planctomycetaceae bacterium. Classification (GTDB taxonomy): domain Bacteria; phylum Planctomycetota; class Planctomycetia; order Pirellulales; family Thermoguttaceae; genus WRMR01. Next base: position 6,127 of record JAISQK010000266.1, read on the forward strand.
AAGACGAAACCGATCACACAGCCTTGAATTCCGGTGATCTGCTCAAAATCTTTGATTTTTGACTTGATTTCAACAAAATAGCGGCTGAACTGGTTGACCAGTTTTTTAATGGTGATAATGATTCTTAGTTCGCTTTTCATCGCCAAGAACAGAAAGACTGTAGGAAGTATCGTGAGGTGCATACCGGGAGAAACAAAATCGACACAGTGTATCTCAATTGTTCCACCGGTACAATTAGCATACTAACTATTCTATCATTTGAAGAGATTCCGTCAAGTACAAAAAATACACGGAAATTAAAAATCAAAGAATATAGAAAAGAAAAGTTGTATACTCATATTTGTATAATATATATGGATTGTATCAAATTAGTCGACTTCTACACTTTGCATAATGTGTTCTTTTTGATATGAACTGCGACTTTGGTGTCCTCTTTTTTGATATGGTTGATCAGCCAATCCCCGACACCGAAGCTGACTTTCCGAACCAGGTCGGTCGTCGGTCCTTCGACTTTCATTTTTACAGCCAATTCATTGACAAAAATCTTGAAACCTTCGTGCAGTTTCTTATGGTTCGCATAATCGGGGTAATTATAGGTGAGCTGAAGTTTCTCCTCATCGGCGAAATGCTTGGCCGTATAAAAGGATAAAAAGTCGAGTGTTTTGTTGAGCAGGTCGCGTCCCTTGCCGGAAGAACACGCATTCAGCAGGTCGTTGATCGCCATAATCAACTGCTGATGCTGTGAATCAATGACGGAATTGCCTGTTTCCAGTTCTTTACTCCACGTATAAGCCATTTTTCGTCCCTTTCTGATATTTTTTCAGGTGATTTTTCATTTGACGGCTGACAGTTCACACGGTTGTTTGACCGTGACACGTAGATATACATCACAAGAAAAGGCAACGTCACTTTTGCAGTGAGATTACTCTATCGGCGGAACCCTTTTAGAATTTTTTACAGGCTGTCAGGAGGGAATCCCTCTGAAAATATTGCGTTTTCCAAGCCGCAATGCTGAAAGCAAAATCAAACTTATTGCCGATAACCGGTAAATTTTCGGCATTTTTAACCTTTTCTCCGGTTTTTCATAAAACCGGCACATTCCATCCTTACCGAAAGAAATTTAGATAAAAAACGCCGTTTTCAAGATTCGCAAGTCTTGCGTTGATAAAGCTTTGAATAATCGGGGCGAGAGGATTTGAACCTCCGACCTTCTGACCCCCAGTCAGACACGCTAAACCAGGCTGCGCCACGCCCCGAACTAACAAACTCAGTTAGAATATAATCACTCCCGGTATTTTGGCAAGAGGTGCGCCGCATAAAAATGAGGTTGGCTCTTGCCTAACATCTCTGGTTATTGTATCCTCATTTCGGCATCGTACCAGATTTACGGTCACGGTTGAAAATATTGTCAGAGAAAATTCTTATTTTTCTGTGGAAAGTTTTCCCTTTTCGGTGTTTATTTGTAATAATAGACAAAATACAGAATTTAACCGCAACACTTAATAATTGTACAGCATTCAAATGAAAATTCTCGATCTTCTTTTCGAAAAAGGTTTGATTAATGACAACATCCGCCTGGAACTTCGGGAGTCCGGTAAAAACCGGTTACGGGGGGATCAACTGGCAGTCCAACGCGGAATTCTG
>JAISQK010000271.1 GCA_031274255.1 Planctomycetaceae bacterium
GCCAACGCGAGGGCGTTGGATCCCAATAGGCTCCCGGCCTCTTCGAGGCGGTCGCCCTCAGTTGAAAAATCTTCACAATGGAGGCCGAAGGCTACTGCGGTGAAGCAGCATGCTTCCCGCTCCGAAAGCCACGAACCCGCTCGCGTTGCTCGCTGGAATCAACCGGCGAAACATAAAGAAAAAACTCGGACAGACTCTTTGCGATTTTCTGCGGAAACATGGAAAACGCTTGAACACGGCTTCGGAATCGGTTATAATGACGCAAAGGGCAAAAGTGTATTTGGCAAATTTTGAGTAAATAGGAGATAAATTCATGAGACGTTTATTGACATTTTCGTATGTCTCTCTGTGTTTGGCAGTGTTTTCCGGTGTTGTGAAGGCAGCGGATAACGATTTCACTTCACTGACAAACGGTACAAATCTTGACGGCTGGATCCAACGCGGAGGAAACGCAACCTTTTCCTTTGAAGACGGTTGCATTGTCGGAAAACGCGGAGATGGTCCCAATTCGTTCCTCTGCACGGAAAAAGAGTATGGAAATTTTATTCTGAAGTTCGACTGCAAATTTGACAAACCGATCCATTCCGGTGTCCAGCTCCGCAGTCATGTACGTACCGACGGTGACCGTGAAGTTGTGTACGGCTATCAGTGTAAAATTGCTGACGGCGGTTCGTTCCTCACTTCCAGCGGATGTCTTTATGGCATTTATGGAGGTGACCCTATCCGAGACCGTTGGCTTGACCATTACAGTGCTCCTGGTGCTGATACGGAGACCGCTTCCAAAGCGTTCCAATGGCAGGATTGGAACTCTTTTGAAATTCAGTGTGTCGGTCCAACCATCAAAACCTGGGTCAACGGTGTGCTTTGTGCAAACTATTTTGACACCGCCTCTCTGAAAGGCTTCATCGGACTTGAAGTTCACGCATCAGAAACGGACGGTCAGATCCGTTGGAAGAACCTTGTCCTCAGGGAGTTGCCTGAATCTGTTTGGGTGCCGCTCTTCAAAGACAAGGAGTTTTCCGACCTCTGGGTGTCGCCGGCTGGAAAATGGGAAATGGATGACGAAGGGATTGTGCATGCATGGTCGACCGCCGACCAGTCCCGGGACGGAATGCTGAAAACTCCGTTTGTGTATCGTGATTTTGCGGCACGGGTCAAGTTCAAACAGATCGGCGGCAACAGCGGGATGTATTTTCGGGGCGTGGAAATTGATAAGCCGCACTGGTTGGCCGGTTATCAGAACGAAATTGACGCCAATGCCACCGGAAGTCTTTGGGAAGTCCGCGAACCGAACATCGTTGACCGCGGCGGCTGGATTCTCAGGAATTTCGATACGGCGGCGAAAGTGTTCAAAACGGGTGAGTGGAACGAACTTTGCGTCGTGGCGGTGGGAGACCGGCTTGTCACAATTTTGAACGGTCAGGAAATCGCCAATTTTCTCGATCCGCAGTGCCTCAAGATGGGAAAACTCGCTCTTCAGCTTCACGGACATTCCAACACGGAGTACTACTTCAAAGATTGGGAAGTTCTCACTGTCACCAAAGAACAGCGTGACTTGATTGAACGGTAGCTTTTTGTGCATTTCATCAAAAAAGGAAAATGATTATGAGACGTTTCATTTCCGCCTGTGTCTTTTTGTTTTTTCATCCGGCTTCCCTATGCTTTGGGGAGGAGACTTGGAAGACCTCATCCGGTCTCCCAAGTGGCAACTCACTCAGGAAGCCGAGGTGAGACCGGTTTTTCGCCAACTCTGGAACGGCGGCGGTAACTACCAGATGGCGTCTCATTCTCGAAAGGGGTGGGGATGATGTATTGAACCTCACCGAGGAACAACGCAGCCGGTTAACGTTTCTCTACAAGGAAAACGAAGTTGCCCGTGATCTGATAATGAAAAAACGGGAAGAGAAAGACCCGGAATTCATGCAGTTTTTCGCCGCGCTGGAAGCGGTGCAATTGCCGGACGATCCCTATTTGGAACGTGCCACGGAAGAGCAGCAAAGGAAATTCGTCGAGGTGCATAAGGCGTTTTTTGATTTACTGCCCCGATACATGGATGAGGAAATTGAGGCGACATTCATACCGGAGCAATGGCAAACGCTCCAAACAGTGAAAATGCAGCTTATGCCGGAAATGGGGTTGCCGGTGCCTTCCTTGTTTGAGCCGCTCGGTTTGAGTGACGAACAGCGGGAACAGATGGAAACCGTCAAACAAAGCATGAACGCGGAATTTGAAACACTCCTTGACGGTCTTGTGGAAATACGGAAAGAACAAATCAAAGAAATGGCGGCTCTACTGACGGAATCGCCTGAGGGTGACATTTCAGATTTATCGGAGGAGAACTTCATAGAAAAAATGCAGGAGGCCAGTAAAAAAGCATTCCAAAGCGAAAAAATCCGGAGGAAGACCAAAGAAAACAATGAGCAGGGAAAAAAACTCGCAACGGAACTCAAAATGCGGCTGATGAATGTGCTGACGGATGAACAGTTGGACAGGATGCAGGAACTGATCGACAACATGCCGGATTTTGCGGTGTCAGCACTCGACATGATGAGCAAACAACGGCAGGAACGTGAAAAGAAAAAACAACGGGACCTTAGTCCTGACGCTTGGCGGCCTGGTGACGGTGTTCCCGAACAGTTCAAAAAAGAACGCAAAAGCGGTCAATTTCCCAGCGGATTGTAAAACTTTTTCGCAACGGCATTCAGGGAAGACGGTCTTGCGGAATTTCCTCTTCCTCCGACCGTTCCTGAATTTCAGGATCATTTTTAATTTTGTTGGTTTTGAGCGGCTTTTCCTTCATGTAGAAAACGGCGACTTTACTCTCGGTTTCCGCAACATAAGGTACGGTGTTTGCCGTTTCATTGTCCTGACTTTCATTCGGGGCGGAACCGGCAAAACCCTAAACTTGACCCATAAATTTTTCATTTTTCTTAAACACTATGATATAATGAACAAAAACTTGGGAGGGCGATATGTCTGGAGGGGAAAGTTTCAATATGGCGGAAGAATTCGCGG
>JAISQK010000359.1 GCA_031274255.1 Planctomycetaceae bacterium
CGAATTAAATAATCTTGCGGGAAATTCGGATTACAACAAAATTGAAACGCAACTGAAACAAGATTTGACGGAGTGGATGATTCTTGAACGCGACTTTATTCCGTTACCGTTTCAACAACAGAGAAATAACCAAAACAATAAAGGAAATCAAAACAATATTGTTCCCGACAGAACAACAGGCGTAAAATTGTTACTCGATTTCACAAAAGAAAAAAATCCTCTTGCCGACACTTCCGGCAAAAATAATGTTCTTATAGTTGAAGGTAACATTCAATTTATTACGAAAAATGGAATTTCGGGACGATATTTTAACGGAAATTCTTATATTGATGTTGAACGGTCACCGGCTCTTCATTCGGCGGAGACCGCTTGGAGTATTGAGGCAACGATTCGTCCCGAACAAGCGGACGGTGTGATTTTGGCTTACGGCGGCAAGGGAAACGGTTACAATTTGTTCCTGAAAGACGGCAAGCCCGGTTTCACTGTTCGCAGCAGCGGTGAAGTATTCACGGTTTTTGCAGAGAATGCAGAAAATATTGTCGAAAATCGCGTAACTATAAAAGGCGTTATTACGCCGGATAAAAAAGCGGATTTGTACATTAACGGTCAAAAAACAGCGTTTGTTGTTCTGCCTCGTTTTATTGCAACAAATCCGTCTGAGTCGTTACAAATCGGAATAGATATTGGCGGTCACGTTGGCGATTTACCGTTACCGTCTTTCAAAGGTTTGATCGAACGTATCGAAATCCGACGTGAACCATTAACTCAATGATCGGAAAAAGAAAATGAGAAAAATATTGAACAAGTCGCGTTAGCGACGGGGTAACTGTCTATTTTAAAACGTTGTCATTTATAACAATTATTGAGGAATTAATTTTTTTGAAACGAAATAACATGACGAAAAATTTATCAAAAAGCCTAAAATTAAAATAGACAGTTACCATTTTTTGTTTAAAATTACAAGGAGAATTTAGTTATGAAAAAACAACTGATTATTATGTTTTGTTTGACAATCGCCGTAACAATATTTTTGCAGTTCAATGTCTTTGCAGAACCGGCGGAACGTCCGAACGTGTTGTTTATCATTACGGAAGACACGCATTGGAAAGTGTTCGGTTGTTACGGAAACGCCATCTGCAAGACGCCAAACATTGACAAACTCGCCGCAAGCGGTATAAGGTTTGAACACGCCTATTGTCAGGGTTCCGCTTGTAACGCAACGCGGACATCGTTCATCAACGGCTTGCGTCCGAATACGACGCGGCTCTGGAAAAATCCTCAGCGAATCCGCGATGTTTTACCCGAAGGCGTCGTCGGAATGCCGGAACTGTTCAAAGAAGCCGGTTACACGACCATTGATGTCGGCAAGTTTTATCATAACGGAAATGAATTTGCACCGAAACAGATGCTGGCTTTTGACCGGATTGAACATTTCGGCAAACCGGAAGGCTGGAAAGGACCGGAACCGATTCTGAAATTTCCCAATGCCAAACCGGATTGGGATAAAAAAGCGAAACCGCGAACAACTCGCGAACCACAAAATGAAGAGCAGCGTAAGCGTCTCTATTCCGACAGTTACGGCGATTCCGGTCTCGAACAGGAAAATGAAGGCGATTGGCGAAGTGCTAAAATGACAGCAACTTTATTGGAACAATACGCGAACGATAAAAGTTCGGATAAAAAACCGTTCTTTCTCACGTTAGCTCAGGCAAGACCGCATACGCCGTACATTTCGCCGACAAAATTTGCAACATTGTATGATCCTGAAAAAATTCCCGACCCGGCGGCTCCGCTTTCGTCGCTTAAAGATTTTCCGTACATCGGACGGACAACCGGCGGCAATCCCGATATTTTCCGTGAATCGCCCGCCAGTCCGAAAGAAGCCAAAGAAGCGATTGCCGCTTATTACGGCTGCGTTACATTTGTGGACGATAATCTCGGCTTGGTGCTGAACACGCTGGAAAAAACAGGACTCGACAAGAACACGATTGTCGTATTGATCGGCGATCACGGTGTTCATCTCGGTGACCATAATATGTGGGCGAAATATTCCTTGCTTGAAGGAACGCATCGTGCGCCGTTGATTGTCCGGGTTCCCGGTGCAAAGGAAAACGGCAAAGTCAGCCAAGAAATTGTGGAGTTTGTCGATATTCTTCCAACGTTTATTGATCTCTGCGGTTTGCGGAATCCGGGGAATCTTGAAGGAATCAGTTTGAAACCGCTGTTACAAGAAAGTGTTGCCAAACCGTGGAAAAAAGCCGCGTTTCTCACCGACCAAGATCAGGGACAAGCGGTTCGGACAAAGAAATATTCGTTCATGGAGTTCGGCAACCCGAAGCATACCGCCGGTTTTGAAGCGGCTCTGTTCGACCTCGAAAAAGACCCGAACGAAACGGACAACCGGATTAACGATCCCGCTTTTGCCGATGTGAAAAAAGAACTCGCCGAATTATTGCATCAAGGTTGGAAAGCGGCATTGCCGCCACATGCCGCTGAAAAACTGTAACGTTCAACCAGGAAAATTTTAATGATGAAACGCATAGTTCAATTTGGTCTCTTGGTACTGTTGCTGGCTCATGGAACTTGTCCCTTTTTTCTCCGCGGAGAAGACGGAAATCCGTTTGTTTCAGACAATCCGTTTCAGATAAAAAACCGGATAGACGAAATTCTTGTTGAGTCGTTGAGACGGAAAAACATGGAACCGGCTCCGCTTTGCCGCGATGAAATTTTTGTAAGACGTGTTTATCTTGATGTGATCGGAACTTTGCCGACCGCGCAGGAAGTCCTCGCGTTTCTTGAGGACACCGGAACGGATAAGCGTTCCCGGCTGATCAATACATTGTTGGAACGCGATGAATTTGCAGACTATTGGGCCATGAAATGGTCTGACCTTCTTCGCGTCAAAGCGGAATTTCCGGTCAATCTTTGGCCGAATGGTGCCGTGACTTATTATCGCTGGATTCATCAGTCCATCCGTTCGAATAAGCCGTACAACCAATTTGTCCGCGAGCTTTTGACAACCGATGGCAGCAATTTTCGCGAGGGTGCCTCCAATTTTTATCGGGCGGTCACCGCGAGAGACCCTGAAACACTCGCCGAAACGGTCGCCCAAACATTTTTAGGGTATCAGACCGCTTCCTGGCCGGAAGCAAAACAAAAGGAACTCACTGTCTTTTTTTCCCGAATCGGTTACAAAGAAACCGCTCAGTGGAAAGAGGAAATTGTCTTTTGGACCCACCAACCGCTTGATTCGCAGGATGTTGTTTTTCCCGACGGAACAAAAGGAACGGTTTTGCCGGATCAGGACCCGCGTCAGGTTTTTACCGACTGGCTGGTTTCGCCGGACAACAGTGCGTTCCATCGTGCCATTGCCAATCGGATTTGGTATTGGCTTTTCGGATACGGATTGGTTGATCCCGATCACATTCGGGACGATCAGCCGCCTGTTCATCCGGAACTCCTTGACTATCTCAGTCGGGAATTGGCGGAGGCCGGGTATGATTTGAAGCATTTGTCTCGTCTGATTTTAAACTCCGCAGCATATCAACAGTCCTCTCTTTCCCGAAAGGACACCGGCACAGAGGTCGTTTGGTTCGCGTCGTATCCGATACGCCGTCTGGAAGCCGAGGTTCTGCAGGATGCTCTGTCACAGGTGTTTAACGTTCCTGTCAGTTATCAGAGCGAAGTTCCTGAACCGTTCACGAATATTCCAGCACGCTACCGGACAATTTCGCTTCCCGACACCAGTGTCACGAATACGTTTTTGGAAACATTCGGACGTACAACCCGTGATACAGGTCTCGAAACGGACAGGAATAACAACATCACGGAATCGCAGCAACTGTTTTTGCTCAATTCGACGGAAGTCAACACCTGGATTCAGAAATTTGTTGCCAACCGCCGTATAAACGGACAGGTTTTCAACGGGCAGCGTTCGTCGGACCGCCGTCAGCTTTTAGACGATATCTGGCTGACGATTTTATCCCGCCGCCCCACACAAGCGGAGTTGAATCTTGTTGCCGAGGAGTTTCGTGACCGAACAGGCAATCAGGAACAAACGCTTCAGGATCTTGTCTGGGCGTTATTAAACTCAAGAGAATTTTTATGTAAACATTAACTATCAGGAATCAGGAGGCAAACATGGCCGGCAATCGCCGTAATTTTCTCAAACAGACCGGGCTTGGCATACTCGGTCTTCCATTCATCGGAGATTCGTTTTATCACCGTCTTTCCTATGCCGATTCCTCTGTTTTACCGGAATCCGGCAGGACAAAATCAGGCAAAGCCAAGTCGGTGATTCAAATATGGATGTGGGGCGGTCCGTCACATCTGGACACGTTCGATCCGAAACCGGGTGCCGGACGCGATTACTGCGGAACATGGGACAAACCCATTGCGACAAATGTTCCCGGGATTGAAATCAGTCAATCGCTTCCGATGCTTGCCGGTTGCGCCGACCTGTATGCCATTGTCCGCGGAATGACGCACGGTTCGTTTCAGCATGAGACCGCATCGTACCTGATGCAGACGGGACATCAGCCCGGCGACGGACTTGTTTATCCCTGTCTTGGTGCGGTCGTCTCGAAAATCAAGGGACACGACGCCGGTTATGATCTGCCTGTTCCGCCGTATGTTGTTCTGACAACCTCACAGGGGCGTTTCTCCGAGTCGGGTTTTCTCGGCACAAAGTACAAACCGTTCGTGACCGGAGGCGACCCGAATCAGTCACCGTTTCTCGTTTCAGGATATGTTGTTGAGGGAATGACGGAAGAACGGCAGGAGCACCGCCGGTCGCTCCTGAATTCGCTGGACATTTTCGGGAAGGTTCATCACGAAAATCAATGGGTGGGCGAAGTTGGAACGGCACGCAGCAACGCATACCGGCTGCTGCAGGGAGATGCAGTCAAAATCTTCAATCTTGATACCGAACCGGAAAAAATCCGTGAAGAGTACGGCAGGAACTGGTTCGGGCAATCGTGTCTTACGGCACGGCGTCTGGTACAGAAAGGTGTGCCTTACATCACGATCAACTACCGGGGCTGGGACACGCACAAACGGCACTTTGAAACACTCGGGCGGCGTCAGGCGGAATGGGACCGCGGTTTATCCACGCTTTTGAAGGAACTCGGTCACCTCGGTCTGCTGGAGACAACCATCGTCTGGTGGGGCGGCGAGTTCGGACGAACTCCCAAAATCGGCTGGGATTCTCCTTGGTTTGGCGGCCGCGGACATTTCGGCCGTTGTTTCAATGTCGTTCTGGCCGGCGGCGGATTTCAGGGCGGCCGTGTTGTCGGTGTGACGGATAAAACCGGAGAAAATATTGTTTCCCGCCCTGTTTATCCGCAGGATCTGCTGGGGAGCATTTACCAAATGTTGGGAATCCATCCTGATTCGCCAATGCCGAACGAAAAAGGAATCCATGTTCCCATGATGCCGCCGGCATCAGACATGGGACGGCTTACGGAAATCATGGGATAAGAAAAACACAATAGGACAATAGGAATGAGGAAAATAATGCGGGTGATTTCAGCAATACTGTTTTGTTTCCTGACGGTGTTCGTTTCCGCACAGGAACGGACGAAGATCGGTTATGTTTATCCTGCCGGAGGTCAACAGGGAACCGCGTTGACCGTTCTTGTCGGCGGACGGCAGATTGCCGGAGCCGCCGGCGTGCTTGTTTCGGGAAACGGTGTCCGCGGCCGGGTCCTTCACGGATATCCGTCTCTTCGCATCAATAACACCGACATGAATACCGCACGGCAAATTTATAACAGAGCCAGGAAACTGGAGGAGGGAACGGAACTCTCCCTTACATCAGAGGAAACGGTCGTTTTAGACAAATTTCTTTATTTGGACAAACTGAACCATCCGGCGGCGGAGGATTTACAGCTCATTTATTATGAATATTTTTCGCAGCGTCCGGACAAGAAACCGAAAGAGACACTTGCTCAGGGGGTTCTGATCGAAATTACCATTGATTCCGATGCCGAACCGGGAGAACGGGAATTACGGTTGGCAGGCAATAATTTTCTGACCAAACCGGTACGTTTCATTGTGGGGACCAATCCTGAAATCAAAGAGATAGAACCGAACGACTTCAATGTACCGCCGGGAAAGCTATTTGAATCATTGGGAGGACAACCTAATATCATTCCCAAAGTATTACGGCAATTGCCTCCGCCTGATTTGCCGGTTGTCCTCAACGGACAAATCCGTGCGGGTGATGTGGATCTCTTTCCGTTCCATGCCAAAGCGGGACAAAAACTGATTCTCGGAGTCAAAGCCCGAACACTCACGCCGTACCTTGCAGATGCCGTTCCCGGCTGGTTTCAGGCAGAGATCACGCTCTACGATTCCAGACATAAAAAAATCGCCGAAGCCGCTTCCTATCAATTCGATCCTGACCCGGTTCTGTTCATCAGGATTCCTGAAGACGGCATTTATTATGTTGAAATTCGGGATTCGCTTTTTCGCGGCCGCGATGATTTTGTTTACCGGTTGTCTCTTGCGGAATCGCCGGTTATCACGTCCGTTTTTCCATTGGGAGGACGGCAGGGAACAGCGGTCACTGCGATCCTCGACGGCTGGAATCTTCCGGTTTCCGAAACGGTTCTTGATACAAATGGTGATGAACCGGGCATTCGAATCGTGACAAATCTGAATGAGTCTCCTCTCCTTTACCCGTTCTGTTATGAGGTGGAGACATTACCGGAAATGTTGGAATCAGAACCGAACGGTACGTTTCAGGACGCAAATGAAATTTCGCTTCCGGTCATTCTCAACGGGCGGATCAGTGAAAATGACAATTTTGACAATTATTCGTTTCACGCACAAAAAGGGGAGAGAATCGTTTTCGATGTCAAGGCTCTTGTGCTCAATTCCCCGCTTGATGCCTCGCTCGAACTGTACGACATCCGGGGAAATCTGCTTGCGGCCAATGATGACCGTGCCGGTTCCGACGGGCCGAACATCGGACGGGAAACGCACCACGCGGATCCGTATCTGACTTTCGAAATTCCTGATGATGGAACGTATCTCGTCCGTCTCTTTGCGGTACATCGGGAGCGGGAGGTCCGTCCGGGCTACCGGTTGAGAATTTCAACGCCGCGTCCCGATTTCGAGGTTTATTGTGAGCCGTCGACACTTGTTTTTTCCGGTAACACGCAGCCTGTCACTTTTCATGTGATCCGAAAGGATGGTTTCGTCGGCGATGTACGGTTGAAACTGCCGGACGGGTTTTCCGGTTGGCAACTGGAAGACGCCCGGATTTCTTCAGATACGGACAAAATCACAGTACCATTGACGGCATTAAAAAATCCGGGAAAAGAGCCGGTACCGGTTTCATTTGATGCGGTTGCGGAAATTAACGGCAAAGAGACTGTCCGGCACGTCATCCCTGCGGACGACATGGAACAGGCGTTCATTTACCATCATCTTGTTCCTTCAGAATCCCTGTTGACAATCCGTGGACGTGTCCAACAGAAGAAATGAAAAGGTGTTATGGACAAGCCGGTCGAAATGGGGAATGAGAACCCCCTGACCGCAAAAGGAAATCATGGTTTTGTGAAAGTAAAACAGTGTTCCGGTTTGAGACAACCGGATCAATTTCAAATAGAAAGAGTATGAATTTTCATGAGAAAAATCCTTTTCCGAATGTTTTTTGTTTTCCCTGCGATGACTTTCCTGATTCACGGACGGAGCAAAGCGGATGTTTCGCTTCCTGCCATTTTCGGGAATCACATGGTTCTTCAGCGTAACTTGTCCGATCCTGTTTGGGGAAAGGCGGATCCCGGTGAGGAAATCACCGTTTCCATTGCCGGACAGACCAAGAAAACAACGGCAGACGCCGATGGAAAATGGCTGCTTAAACTTGATCCGTTAAAAGAGGGCGGGC
>JAISQK010000021.1 GCA_031274255.1 Planctomycetaceae bacterium
CCCATCGCAAGCGGATGGAAACATCGCACAGCCACGACCAAGTGGATTTTGGTATGAAGCCCCCTTTGGTCCGTTCCATGTCCCGGTTTCCTCCGACCGCACCGGCAACATTAAGGTACACCTTGACATGACTCGCATCAATCATCAATCCTTCAAAATCAGGCTCTTTGACCGGCAATTCAAGCCATTTTTCCCACACACCCTTATCACGCCAGCGGCAAAATCGGCGGTGCGTATTTTTCCAACTGCCGTAATCCGGGGGCAAATCGCGCCACGGTGCCCCCGTGCGTAAGATCCAAACGCCGGTAATCCGATCGGCAGAAACAGGCGTTGAGGGATTGACGATTGTCGCGGGCATTGCCGTTTTATGTACAAGCCGCCCCATGTGCCTTTGCGTCTCGACAGATGCTCTTCGAGTAATGCTCCCATTGCGTCCGAAATGTCATGACGATGATAAGACGCATCCATCTGAGAAAACCTCCATTTTTCCCTTGATTAGAACACTCTGGCTTTACATCTGTCAACTATTGACGACACTGTCTAGAGAGGCATAAATTCATGGTTCCGTCGGCGGCGGGGATGATGGAAAATCCGTATGCACCCACAAAACACGGGGAAGCCGGATGTCCCAAATCATTGAAGCGATTCTCAGACCGACCGTCACAAAAAAAGCCGTCGCGGAAGCAACGGGTTCACATGCTCCCAGGGAAGTCGTTGCCATAAAACCGATACACCCTAAAACCATCGGCGTAATATAGAGGTCATTGTCAAGGATGATGGTCGGTTTTTGAATGATGACATCACGAACCACTCCGCCGATACAACTGGAAAAGCCCGCAATCATAATGAGGGCGAACGGGTTGAGTCCCGCTTTCCAGGCGGCCAGCGTGGTGAAGACGGAAAACGCTCCAAGTCCGACGGCATCGAAATATTTGAACAATTCCCTGCGGCGCAAAATCCACACAGGAAAGAAAAAAGTGATGCAAACACACGCAAGAATGACCAACGGATACCCGATGTCATGCAGCGCGACCGGAGAACGGTTTAATGCCATATCCCGAAACATTCCGCCGCCGATGGCCGTTGCGGCGGCGAGAATCAACATACCGACAAAATCAGGCCGCCGGTCCACAACACGGAGCGCTCCTGAAAACGCAAAAGCCCCCGTCCCAATGAGGTCAAGGATGTAAATATAAATCTGTGTCTCGTCTGCCATATCAACCCAAAAGGAAGGAACAAAACAAAAGAAATCCGGCTTTTGGCGAATCGTCCGGCCGCCGGAAAGAATCGCGGAAATCAGTGAGGAGCATCTCCTTCCTCAAGGTCAACACCGAGGTGCCTGTAGGCGGTGGAAATCAACTGTTCCGTGCGAACCGGCTTGGAAAGAAAGTCGTCGCATTTCATCCAACGGCGTTCCGCTTCGCTGTTCATGGAAAATTCGACACCGAACTTGCTGTCGGTATCACTGACCAGAACGACCGGCATCTCCGGGAACTGCTGCTTGATGTGGTACGCGAGCGAAAAACCGCCGTCGGGATTCGCCAAAATCACGTCAATCACGGCAATATCGAATTTCTGACCGCTTTGCAATAGGTCGAGAGCTTCGGTTTCATTTTCCGCTTCAATAAGGTCAAAGCCTGCTTTTTGAAGTTCGGCACGATGAAAGTCACGGAAGTCGGGGTCGTCATCAACGAAGAGCAGTTTGAATATTTGGGTTGTCGCCATGTTATGTTTGTCCTGAGGAATGATTTCTTTCTGTAGGGAGTAAATGAAGTCTGACACAAAAAAATTCCCATGACGCTCACAAAAACAGATGAAATTCCCTGCCGAACAGCGTCATTTGGTAACCGACGGCAAGGCCTTTTCCGTTCTGAAGCATCGGAAAGGATGTTAAATCAAGGTTTCCCGTTCATGGTAGTACGTGTGGAGCAGATGATGGGATTTTTCACCGTTCGGCTCGCCAAGATAATCCTTGTAGAGCTGAAGTATCTCCGGGTTTTTGTGGGAAACACGCAACGACTCATTGGCATCAATGCTGTACAACGACTGGATTCGCGTAAGAACCCGGTCGCGGTTGGTCCCGTAAGGCTGACCGCCGCCGCCGACGCAACCGCCGGGACAGGTCATCACCTCAATGAAATGCAAGTCGGTCTTTTCGCCGGATTTGATCATTTCCAGAAGTTTTTTGGCATTTCCGAGTCCATTGGCAACAGCGACCCCCACATTCAAACCATTGATGTCAATATGAGCCTCTTTGATTCCATTGAGTCCGCGCACCGCTTCCACACGTACCGCTTTGAGTTCCGTACCGGTGAGGAAATAATAAGCGGAACGGAGCGCCGCTTCCATCACCCCGCCGCTTGCGCCGAAGATTTTTCCGGCGGTACTGCGGACTCCGAACGGTGTGTCCGCCGGTTCCGGCTGCAGCGACCGAAGGTCAATACCGTGCATCCGTATCAGTTGGGCGAGTTCCCTGGTCGTGAGAACGGCGTCCACATCGGAGTAACCGTCACGTCCCATTTCGGGACGGCCCGCTTCAAATTTCTTTGCGGTACAAGGCATCACGGAAACGCTGAAAACCTTGTGCGGATCAATTCCCGCTCTTTCCGCATAGAATGTTTTGATGACGGCACCGAGCATCTGCTGCGGACTCTTGCATGACGAAAGGTTCGGGATAAATTCGGGATAGAATGTTTCCACAAACTTGATCCATCCGGGCGAACAACTGGTGAACATCGGCAGAACGCCGCCTGTTTTGACGCGGTGCACCAGTTCGGTCGCTTCCTCCATAATGGTCAGATCGGCACTGAAACTCGTGTCGAAAACAGCGTCAAAACCGAGCCGCCGCATCGCCGCGTGCATGACCCCCATGAGGTCGTCACCGACAGGAATCCCGAAATCGTCGCCGATTGAGATGGAAACAGACGGAGCGTGCTGCACCACAACATGAAGTTCCGGGTCTTCAATGGCATTGAGAACCCGGTCCACATGACTCTGACCGATGAGGGCACCGGTCGGACAAATGGTGACACACTGACCGCAGTTGACGCAACTGGAAATATTGAGTCCTTCGCCGAACGCGGTTCCGACGGTGGCATGCGAACCGCGGCCGATGAAATCAATACAAGAGACCCCCTGAATCTCTTCACAAACACGGACACATTTTCCGCAGAGGATGCACTTGGCAGGGTCGCGGACAATAGAAGCTCCGGAAAGATCGACCGGATGCTCGTTTTTCTGACCGACATAACGGCGGCTTCTCACACCAAGGGATTCGGAAAGTTCCTGAAGCTGACAGCTTCCGTTCCGTTCGCAGTAGAAACAGTCTTCCGGATGGTTGGCAAGCAGGAGTTCGACAATCGCCTTGCGTGCGTCAACGGCACGGTGCGAATTGGTGTTGACTTTCATTCCCTCAAAGACAGGAAAAGCACAACTCGGCACAAGATTCCGCTGTCCCTCGACCTCAACGACGCACATCCGGCACGAACCGGTCGGGGGAAGTCCGTCGATATTACAGACGGTCGGCACGTTGATTCCGATACGCCGCAGCAAAGTGAGAAGCATCTCCCCGCCGTCGGCTTCGTATTTCAGTCCATTCACTTCTACATTAATCATGATTTGACCTTCGACTCTATAATTATAATTATACTTGTTGTTTCTGTTCCTTGGAAAAAATCAGACTTTCTGGATGGCACCGAAACGGCAGGTGTCGGCACAGGCACCGCAGCCGATGCATCTGTCGGTGACGATGTGGTGAGGGGTTTTCACCGTTCCGACAACCGCTTCCGCCGGACATTTTCTGGCACAAAGCGTGCAGCCGGTACACTTTCCCGCATCAATGACATAAGTGATCAGTTCCGTACACGCTTTCGCCGGACATTTTCTGTCATAAACATGAGCTTCATACTCATGACGGAACCATCGGAGTGTGCTCAATACCGGATTCGGAGCGGTTTGCCCCAGTCCGCAAAGACTCGTGTCACGAATCATCTCACCCAGTTTTCCCAAATGGACAACGCTCCGGAAACGTTCAAGGGTCTGCTTCGGCAGTTCATTTTTGCGTCCGCGTGTGATCCGGTTAAGCGTCTCGAGCATACGGCGTGTTCCTTCACGGCACGGAATACATTTTCCACAGCTTTCACGCTGAATGAAGTCCATGAAGAATTTGGCGACATCAACCATGCAGTTGTCTTCGTCCATCACGACAAGACCGCCGGACCCCATCATCGCACCGACGGTTTTGAGGGATTCATAATCAATCTGAATGTCGAGGTGCTGTTCCGGGATACAACCGCCGGACGGTCCGCCGATTTGCGTCGCTTTATAGGCTTTTCCGTTTGCGATGCCGCCGCCGATGTTGAAAACGATGTCGCGGACCGTTGTTCCCATTTTGACTTCCACAAGACCGGTCCGGGCGACTTTACCGGAAAGTGCAAACACTTTTGTTCCTTTACTGCCGGCGGTTCCCAACGCACTGAACCAGCCGGAACCATTGCGAATCAGCAAAGGAAGGTTGGCGAGTGTCTCGACATTATTAATAATGGTCGGTTTTCCGAAAAGTCCGCTCACCGCGGGAAACGGAGGACGCGGACGCGGCATGCCGCGTTTTCCTTCGATGCTGTGAATCAGTGCGGTTTCTTCGCCGCAGACGAAAGCACCGGCCCCCATCTTGATAATCATCTTCAGACTGAAGCCGGTTCCAAGTATGTCGTGTCCCAGAAGATTGTTGGCTTCCGCTTCCGCAATGGCATATTTGAGACGCTCAATCGCGAGCGGATATTCCGCACGGATATAGATGTACGCTTTGGAAGCTCCGATGGCATAAGCGGCAATGGCCATTCCTTCAAGAAGACGATGCGGATCCCCTTCAATGACGGCACGATCCATGAACGCACCCGGGTCTCCTTCGTCCGCGTTGCAGACGAGATACTTTTGTTCCTGTTTCTGAACACGGGCGAACTGCCATTTTTTCCCTGTCGGAAAACCGCCGCCGCCGCGGCCGCGGAGACCGCTGTTTTCAACTTCTTGACAGACCTCTTCACCGGACATCGTTTTAAGAATACGGTTCAAACCGGAATATCCGCCGCGGGCGATGTATTCTTCCAGATCAAGCGGGTTCTGAATTCCGCAGTTTTCCAGCACCCAACGGGTCTGCGGAGCGAAAAACGGATGTTCATCAATGAACGCGGCACCCTGCCAGGCCGTGCTGTTCGGGGAACGGTATTGTCCCATGATCTGTCTCGTATCGGGAGTTTGTCCGGCAAATACGGCGTCAAGAATCCCTTTGACTTTGTCGGCGGTCACCAACTGGAAGGAAATACGGTTCTTTTGAGGAATCTGCACGTCAATGATCGGCTCCACGGCACAAAGTCCGACACAGCCGACTTCGACAATTTCCGCGTCAATTTTATTTTCCGCGATGTACTGTTTGACGGCCTCAAGGGTTTGCGCGGCGCCGGCTCCGAGACCGCATGTTCCCGTCCCGACGTAAATGACGGGGCCGGTGAGGATTTCACGGCGTGACTGAGCGGCACGGCGGACAAACTCCGGGTTGTCGCCGGACGCTCCGTTGATGGCCCAATCCAGAAAATCTTTATCAATCTGTTTCACTGCTTGCGGCATGATCATTCCTTTAACTCGAATAGGAGAAAATGTGCTGTCATTAATTATTTCACTTGATTTGTCACTTCTGTTTGCGATAGGTGTCGAGAATTCTGGGGACGGCTTGTGTGGTCAGGTTGGCGTGAAAATTGCCGTTGACATTGATGACCGGTGCGAGTCCGCAGGCACCGATACAGGCGACCACTTCAAGACTGAACAGTCCGTCACGGGTGGTTTCGCCGGGAGCAACCTTGAGTTCGCGTTTCATCGCTTCGAGAATGGCGGCGGAACCTTTCACATGGCACGCCGTTCCGCGGCAGACCTGAATGTGGAACTTCCCTTGAGGAGTGAAACGGAACTGGTTGTAAAACGTGGCGACACCAAAAATCTTACTGGCAGGCAAATGGAGAAACTTTCCGACCTCCACCACCGCTTCACGCGAAAGAAACCCCTGCCTGGTCTGGATTTCCTGAAGAATGGGAATCAACGCGTCACGACCGGCTCCCTGGTAGTCGGCCAATATTTCACGGACTCCCGATGCAATACTGTTTTCTTGTGCTGTACTCATTTGACTTGGATTTAATGTAATGATTGGACGGACTTATTGAAAGGACACGCTGCGAGATCATCAACCGCCGGAGAGATTCTTTTCTCTTCTCCGGCCAAAACCTTATACTCATTATTGTATCTGCCGCTTTCCGTTTTTACTATGGGCAAAGGAAAATTTTTATTGATTTGGCGAATTTTTTTGTTTTGTAAACACAACATTACAGAACTTTGAAAAACCAAACAGACAGCCGGATTTTCAGGGGCATGTAAGATTGGGAGGAGTACCATAATAACGTCATGATTCGTCACCGCCGTTGCGCTGTTCTTCTGTTTCCGAAGTACAATAGAATGTTAATGCATTGGTGATATAAAAATTAAAGGGATACCGATAAAATCATAAACAATTCAGATAAAAGGAAAAAACATGAAACGCCGTGAATTTTTGAAAACGACCGCTGCTGCGGGAGGTTTGGCTGTTGCTTCGGGGACGGTTTCCGCGTATTCCGCCGAGACACCGGCAGCGGATTCGGAAATACATCCCTCTCTCAGGAACCAGCCGCCATTGCCCTATTCTTTTGACGCACTGGCTCCATTCCTTTCCGAGGAGCAGATGCGTTTTCATTATGAGAAGCATCACGCAGGCTACTTCAAGAATCTTGCCGGACTCGTCGCCGGTACCTCTGAGGCCGTTAAGGAACTTGAAGAGATCATCAGAACCTCAAGCGGAGGACTTTTTAACAATGCCGCTCAAGCGTGGAATCATTCGTTTTTCTGGAACTGCATGTCACCCGACGGCGGCGGCAAGCCGCCCGAGACGCTTTTGAGAGCAATAACGGCCGCATTTGGAAGTTTCGAGAATTTCACCGAAAAATTGACCGAGGCCGCTGTCAAATGGTTTGGCTCCGGCTGGGTATGGCTTGCAACGGACAAAACGGGGAAACTGGAAATTCTGGCGTTACCCAATGCCGGGACTCCCGTTTCACTGGAAAAGGGGCCGGTTCTGACCGTTGATGTCTGGGAACACGCCTACTACATTGATTACCGTAACGAGCGTGCCAAATACGTCAGAGCGTTCATGGACAAAATCAACTGGAAATTCGCCGGAATGTGTTACGAGGCAAGGAATTCTGTCCGTTGGCCTGTAAAATGACCTATTCCGTGGATGACGACACGGGGCTTGCGGTTGATGGAACATTTTTTTTTGCTACAATGGCGACTCTGTTTGTCCATTTTCAGTCGCTTTTGGAGTTTTTCCCATGGCCGATCAGCCCAATGGTGATCATGATGTGTTTGATATTCGCCGCATTGAGAGTCTTGTTGCGATGATGCGCGATAATAATATTGCGGAAGTCGATATACAGCAAGGAGATATGCGGATTCAACTGAAGAGTAACGTCTCTTGCACCGCTTCCGCGATTTTGCCGCAACAGCCGATGATGGTCCCGTCTCCTGTGGCGGTGTCCCAGGTTGCGGTTTCCCAGCCGACCGCCGGAACGTCTTCCGCAGTTGAGGACGAATCGAAGTTTACCTTTGTCAAAAGTCCAATGGTAGGAACCTTTTACGCCTCACCGAATCCTGATTCCCCCCCATTTGTTCAGGTCGGTGACAGCATCGGACCGGAAACAACCGTCTGCATTTTGGAAGCGATGAAGGTTTTCAACGAGATCGCCGCCGAGTGTTCCGGGAAAATTGTCGCTGTTTTGGTTAAAAACGGGGAACCTGTCGAGTTCGGCAAACCGCTTTTCAAAATTGATCCCAAAGGCTGATTTTTACACAATAATCCTATGTTCAAACGTATACTCATTGCCAATCGTGGGGAAATTGCTCTGCGGATCATTCGCGCCTGTCGGGAAATGGGGGTCGAAACGGTCGCCGTTTACAGTGAGGCCGACCGGGGAAGTGCTTATCTCGACCTCGCAGATGAAGCATACTGTATCGGTCCGCCGAAGGCTTCCGACAGTTACTTGAAAATCGACCGGATTATCAGTGCGGCAGAGGTCGGAAATGCGGAAGCGATCCATCCCGGCTATGGTTTTCTTGCCGAAAACGCCCATTTTGCCGATGTTTGCCGAAGCTGCGGATATGAGTTCATCGGTCCGTCGGTGGACGCCATGTCACTGGTCGGAGATAAGAATTCGGCGCGGACATTGGCTCAAAAATTAGGGGTGCCGACCGTTCCCGGAAGTCAAGGGCTGATCGAAAACGAAGCGGATGCTCTCCGGTTGGTCCAGGAAATCGGTTTTCCGGTACTCATCAAAGCGTCGGCAGGAGGCGGCGGACGAGGAATGCGGGTGGCTCGTGATGTTCCGCAGCTCAAACAGGCGATTGCTCAAGCGGCTCAGGAAGCATTGGCGGCGTTCGGATGTGCCGACATCTACATGGAGAAATTCATCGAAGGTCCGCGGCATGTCGAAGTGCAAATCCTCGCCGACAATCACGGGAACATCTGTCATCTTTGGGAGCGTGACTGTTCCATGCAGCGGCGGCATCAGAAGCTGATTGAGGAAACACCCGCTCCCAATCTCACAAAAGCGACCCGAAATGCAATCTGCGAAGCGGCGGTCAAAATGGTCCGCGGTGCGGACTACACCAACGCCGGAACGGTGGAATTTATTGTCGATCAGGACGGAAATTTCTACTTCATTGAGGTCAACGCGAGAATTCAAGTGGAGCATCCGGTGACGGAACTCCTGACGGACATTGACCTTATCAAAATGCAGATTCTTGTGGCGTCCGGAGAAAAACTGCCGTTTTCGCAGGAGACGGTCGAAGACCGCGGTGCGGCGATGGAGTGCCGGATTAATGCGGAAGACCCGGAACACCATTTCCGCCCTTCACCGGGGTTGATTGAAAAGCTGATTGTCCCCGGCGGGTTTGGAGTCCGGTTCGATTCTCATGTTTACGCCGGTTATACGGTGAGTCCTTATTATGATTCGATGGTCGGAAAACTCCTTGTCCGGCAGAAAAACCGTCAGGAAGTGATTGCCTGTATGATTCGCGCCCTTAGCGAAATCCAGGTCGAAGGCATCAAAACATCCATTCCTCTTCTGCTGAAGATTCTCTCCCACAAGGATTTCCGGCAGGGGAAACTGGACACCGGTTTTATTGAACGCAACATTTTGGGTTGATTATGCGTAAAACACGGGTCATTTCGATTGGTTCGGCGTTCCTCGGCGGTGAGCATCCGGTTCTCGTACAAAGCATGTGTGCGACAAAAACGGTTGATGTGACGGCAACGGCAAAACTTGCGGAAATGTTGAAAAACGCCGGTGCCGGACTCGTTCGGGTCGCGGTTGACACACAAAAAGACGCGGAAGCACTTCCCGCGATTCGCGAAAACACTACGGCAAGGCTTTCGGTGGATTTGCATGAAAATTACCGGTTGGCGGAACTTGCGGCACCGTATGTTGAAAAAATCCGTTACAATCCGGGACACCTTCATCATGGGGAGACAAAGGTTTCCTGGCAGGACAAAGTCAAGCGGCTCGCGGACACCGCAGGCGAACATCGGTGTGCTTTGCGGATCGGGGTGAATTGCGGTTCGCTTGATCCGGCGCGAAAAAACGACGGCTTGCCGATGCTCGCCAGTACGCTCGAACATGCCGATTTTCTGGATTCCATCGGTTTCATCAATTACTGCGTGTCTTTGAAGTCGTCCGACCCGGCGATGGTGATTCACGCCAACGAGGAATTTTCGCGGCGGCGTCCTGATGTGCCGATTCACCTTGGACTTACCGAAGCGGGCATCCCTCCGGAAGCGGTGTTGAAATCACGTGCGGCGCTCGAACCGCTTCTGGTACAGGGAATCGGCGACACGCTTCGTGTGTCGCTGACGGTTCCGAACCATCGCAAGCATGAGGAAGTAGAAGCGGGATTCATGATTCTGAAGAATGCCGCCGCCGGAACAATTGCCGTGCCGTCGGACTTGCCGCAGCATGGATTGAATCTCATCAGTTGTCCGAGTTGTGCGCGGGTGGAAAACGACCGGTTCGTGGAACTGGCGGTAAAAATCCGTGACGCCGTGCAGTTTGCCGCGGATTTTCCGATTTCGATTGCCGTCATGGGATGCCGTGTCAACGGACCGGGCGAAACCGATCACGCGGACATCGGCGTCTGGTGCGGGGCGAATCACGTAAATCTGAAACGAGGCACGACGCCGCTCGGAACTTACTCTTACGAGGACATTGTCGAGAAAATCGTCCTCGAAGTCCGCCGGCGGACAACGTTGCCGTCCTAAACGAAACCTGATGAACAGAGTGATTTCATGGAGTGTTTTCAAGCGGTTGTAATGTGAAGTCGCTATCGTTTTTCTGCGGTTTTCCCGGTGTGGAACGTCCGTCCTGGAGGATTGTTTGCAGTGTGACAAACATGGATTCGACAATTTCCGGTTTTTCCTCCGCAAGGTTGTTTTGCTCGGACGGATCCTTCTCAATATCGTACAACTCACAGGGCGGTGATTGTTTCCGTTGCGGAGTTCTCGGTGAGGTGTTTGCCGAAACGATCAGTTTCCAGTTTCCCTCACGAAACGACACGCGGTTCTTTCCGGAAAGATGTACGGCACTCGTTCGTTTTTGCGGATGTTCTTTGCCCGACAGGAGCGGCAGAAAACTGATACTGTCTTCCGCCGCATCCTCAGGAATTTGATAATCCGTGATCTCCGCGAATGTTCGAGCGAAGTCGGTGAGACAGACCAGCTCGTCCGAACAGGTTCCCGGCTTGACCTTGCCCGGCCACCGAACCAAAAACGGAAGCCGATGTCCGCCGTCATAAATATCCCCTTTGTAACCGCGGTAGATATGACTTGGAAAATGTCCCTGCGACTCGTATTTTTCCGGCTTGAGATACGGTGCGAATCCATTGTCGACAGTGAAAATGACGAGCGTGTTTTCCGACAAACCGTTCCGGTCCACCGCAGCGAGAACCTGCCCTACGGCATCATCCACCTGCAAGACGAAATCTCCGTAATCACCAAGTTCATTTTTTCCCTGCCACGAACGTGTCGGAACAAGCGGCGTATGCGGTGCGTTGAGCGGCATGTAAACAAAGAACGGCTTGCCTTGTTGCGGACCGGCAATGCCGTGATTGTTGATGAACTCGACCGTTTGACGTGTCAATGCCGGCAGCACGTCAATCGGCTCAAAATCTTTCCCGGCAGGTCCCGGACGCGGCGGATCATTTTGTTTGACCGTTGTCGGAATTTCAGTGACATGATCATTTTCGATAAACACATACGGCACCATGTCAAGCGACGCCGGAATCCCGAAATAATAATCGAAACCGCGATCCGTCGGACCATCGGCGATCCGCCGGGTGTAATCAATCCGCGGCCATTCCGTTTCAGAATTGGTATCGGTAAGCGGTTTGCCGTCCCGGGTCGGCCATGTCATGCCGAGGTGCCACTTCCCGAACGCCGCCGTGTCGTAGCCCTTGTTTTTCAGTATCTGAGCAATGGTAAGACGATTCGGTTCAATGACCGGAGGGCCGAAACCGTTCGGATTGTTACTCGCTTTCCTCCGGTTCCGCATCGGGTAGCGTCCGGTGAGGATGCCGTATCGTGACGGACCGCAAATCGAACAGGCGGCGTGAGCATCGGTGAAAACGATTCCTTCACGGCCAAGGGAATCAAGATGCGGCGTCCTGATTTTACTCTTTTCATTAAGCAGCGAAATGTCGCCGTATCCCATGTCATCGGCCAGAATCAGCACGATGTTCGGACGCAATCCTTCCTGATAAGAGGAGGTCTCATCCGCCGCCGTGCAGATATTGGTCAATATTCCTGCGGTGACGGTAAACAATAGGATACGGGAGCCGAAATTTTTCCGCATGACAATTCTCCTTTTCCTTTCTACTTGATTTGAGAAGAAATACGAAGTTATCGGAACAACGCTCCCCGATAAACGGTGATTCGCTTTAACACACCCGTGAAAGGATTCACCGCCGGTTCAATCACTTGTCCCTTTAAGTCGGAGGCCACGACCATGTTGTCAACAGGATTGCCGGTAATAAATTGGTCAATCGGTTTTTCCGCGACGGTCTGACCATCCACACGGATTTGGATCGTTTTTTCCGAAGTGATTCCGGCGGAAAGCCTTGTCCAGCCTTTCAATGTTTTCTCACTTGTGATTTGAAAAAGCGTTCCGTCAATCCGAACCCCGAAACCGGGACAGCCGTCTTTCACATAAAGGGAATATCCATGAACAAGACCGCCCTGAGAAAGAATGACTCCATCGGCGTCATCCCCATAGATTTCAACATCCGCAAACCATGGTGTCCCGGCACAGTTGAGAGCCGGTTTTTTCTCCACCTCAAGCCAGGTTCCGCCGTCGAATCGTGAAGCGGACTTTCCTGCCATCTCAACCGTTACGGGATTTCCTTTGACCGTATAAGAAACGGCATTGCCGGAAGTGTCTTTCGGCAACCCGTTCCCTTCTCCGAAAAGCAGCTCCAGTTTGATTCCTTTTTCTTTGTCTTTGGCGGAAAGTTTTGATTCCCACGGCCACGGCAAAACATGGGAACGAACCGCCCAGTCCTTCCATTGCTTTTCCATTTTTTCGGCGATTTGCGGGTTTTGTGCCGCCAGATTATGCATTTCACTTCGATCCGACTCCATGTCGTAAAGTTCCCAATCCCCGTCAGGCCCTTTGGCGACGAGTTTCCATTTTCCGTCACGAACCGCCCGATTCCCTTCGTGTTCCCAAAACAACGGAACAGTCCGCTCCAAAGATTTCCCTTCGAGAGCCGGTTTCAAACTCGTTCCCTGCATGGGAGTCACCTCAATACCGTGACGCTGTTTGGGATATTCCGCTCCGGCAAGATCGGCGCATGTCGTCATAATGTCAACGAGCTGTCCGTATTCCCGATAGAACTTTCCTTTCATGGAATCCTTCATGAGTGACGGAGCATGAATAATGAGCGGCGTGGAGATTCCGCCTTCGTGAACCCAGTGTTTGTACTCGCGGAATGGGGTATTGGAAACATTCGCCCAGCCGCGGCCGTAAGCAATAAAGGTATCCTTGTCGCCCGGCATGACAAGATTTCCCTGAATGACCGGAAAACCGTCCCGTGTCCGCTTGTCGTCTTCACGCTGAAAAATGACGGTTTCCGGGGAATAGGGGCGATAAACCGGTTCACTGACACGGTTCGGATAATCTTTTCGCGGCTGACGGCCGGTTCCTTCCGCACAAGCGCCGTTGTCCTGTAAAAACAGAATGACCGTATTTTCATATTGACCGGTTTCTTTCAACGCTTGAACAATCCGGCCGATCCCCTGATCCATGCGGTCAATCATTGCGGCATAAACTTCCATACAAGCCGATTCCCAATTCTTGTCTTTGACGTTCTCCCAGTTTTCCGCCTGCGGGCTGAGTTCCCAGTCCCTGTTAAGGAGACCTGCTTTTATCATGCGGTCCCGGCGAGCTTCGCGAACCGGTTCATAGCCGCCGTCATATTTGTGTTTATATTTCGCAATGTCTTCGGGAAGTGCCTGCATCGGCCAATGAGCCGCCGTGTAAGCAAGATACAGGAAAAACGGTTTTTGCGGATTTTCCTGCTTGTGATCCTTGATGTAACGGACGGCATTGTCACTGAGAGCGTCCGTCAGATAATATGTCCCGGCAGGGGAATATTCCGGGTCGGCCAAAGGCGAGACGGGAGTCTCGTTCCGAACCAGTGTTGCCGGTTCAAAATAATTGGTGGCACCGGCGATGATTCCGTAATACTTGTCAAAACCGCGTGAAGTCGGCCAATTGGTCTTATTCATCAGCCCCCCCTGACTTCCCATGACGTGCCATTTTCCTACGGCATAAGCGGCATAGCCTTCCGGTTTGAGAACTTCCGCAATCGTCACGCATGAAGGAAGCAGTTCCCCCCGATACCCCGGCAAATGCCGGTCTTCCGTCATGTGTCCCATGCCGGCCTGATGAGGGTGCAATCCTGTCAGAAGCGAGGCACGGGTCGGACAACATCTCGCTGTGTTATAAAACTGAGTGAACCGTACTCCGTTTGCGGCGAGATGGTCGAGTGACGGTGTCTGAATTTCTCCGCCGTAACAGCCGAGATCGGAGTACCCCATATCGTCCGACATAATCAGAAGAATGTTCGTCCGTTCCGCGGAAAAACCGTAAACGATCATACAAAACGGAAGCAATAACAAAGGATATTTCAAAAAACGATTCATGAGGACTCTCTTTTCCTTTTATTGTTTATTCCTCGGCTGCGGCTGTTCCCCGGCATCTTTCGGGAGGGAATGATTCCAATCCAGCAAGGTTTTACGAAATTCCTCCACAAGCTCCGGTTGGGATTCCGCAAGATTGACGGATTCGGAAACATCCTTTTCCAGGTCGTAAAGCTGCGGTTTTGAACCGTCGAACTGCATCAGAAACTTCCATTTTTCTTTTCGCAGTGCGAGGTCCGGCCAGGCATTGTCAGGCGGACCGGGACGGTCCGGCGGACGCCGCCAAAAAATCGGAGCGAGACGCTGCTGGCCGGTTTTCCGTCCCAACAGGACATCGGAAAAATCCTCGCCGTCAAAAACGGGATATGCCGCTTCCGGCTCCTTGTTTACGCCTGTGATTTTAAGCAGTGAAGGCACCATGTCAATGGACTGAAACAGATCCGTTTGATTCTTTTTCCCCTTTTGTTCCTGAGCAACGAGGCCGTCTCCCCAGACGATAAGCGGGGAACGCACACCGCCTTCATAGAGCATTCCTTTTGAGCCGCGAAGCGGCAAGGAAGAACCGGCACCTGCTTCGGGGCCGTTGTCACTCAAGAGAATGATCAGCGTATTCTTTCGCAAAGACTCACTGTCGCGGACAGAGTGAAACAGCGGGGCAATCTGCCTGTCCAGTTCCGTCAGCACTCCGTGATACCGCGACTTTTTGCTTTCCTCTCCGCGGAATTCTTTTGCCGGAAAAAACGGTGAATGAACATCATCAGGCCAAAGATTAATATAGAACGGTTTGCCGTCTTTTTGTGCCTGTTTGATAAACTCCAGAGACTTATCGACAAAACACCCCGTGACACGATTCCGGTCAACCCATCGAATTTCACCGCGTCCCAGTGTGTCGGAACCAAGAGCGTATTTTCGCGGCTCCGTTCCGTCAAACGTGTTGAGAAGCGGTAAAACACGCGGGCCGAGTCCCTCAAAATTGGTCAGTGATTCATCGAAACCATACTCCGTAATGAGCGGAGCATCGCCGACATCACGTTGTCCGCCGAGATGCCATTTTCCGAAATGTCCTGTCGCGTAACCGGCTTTGTGAAGAAATTCCGCCAGTACCGGTGCCGAAGGGTCAAGCCATTGTGCGACGCCGCGGACATCATTCTGTTTCCGGTTGTCCAGATACGATGTCATCCTCCATCGTTGCGGATATTGGCCGGTCATGATTCCGCAGCGGGAGGGAGAACAGATCGGGGCACAGACGTAAAACTGCGTGAACGAAATCCCTTCCTGCGCAAGACGGTCGATATTTTCCGTTCGGACCGCTTGATTGCCGAAGCAGGAAAGATCGCTCCACCCCATATCGTCAATGAAAACGAGAATCACATTCGGACGCGGCGTTTCCTGAGCCGAAATGCAAACAGCGACTCCGCAACACAGAACAATCATTAAAAAAAGAATCATCCTGCTTAAAATTTTTTCAATGTCAAAACGATATTTCATGAGATCAATCTTCCTGAGAAAGGGTTTTCAACGGTAACTTTCCCGCAAGTACTTGAAAACCATAAAAACTCGTCACTCTAAAACATTATAAACCGGTTATCCCGGGATGCAATGGTCTGCAAACCGGGGATAACTGATTTGCTCCGCTATTTTGAGACGTTGGTCTCAATGTTAATATCATACGTCTGCTTTCCCGGCTTGACATCGTAAGTGATTTCCGTTTCTTCGTTGAACCGCCGCGGAATTTTAACGTTGACAATGGCGGAATCGTCACCGCCGTCGTTTTCAATGGCGACCTTGTTGACACCGGAATGAACCCCTTTTTTTGTGAAGGAAAGACTCATTTCGTAGTTTCCATTGGCATCGGTGATTCCTTTCGAGGGAAAGTTCACTTTGGCATCCTGAGGATAAAAGATCACCGCGAGACCGGCAGGAGCCGGCTGACCGTCGATCGTAACTTTCCCTGTCACGTAACCGGTCTTTTGTGAATCACCGCAGCCTGCCGTGAAAACGGCCAGTATCAAAAGGAGTCCGCCGAATATGTTTTTACCGGTCATTTATGATTTCCTTTCTTCCTTTCTGTTATTGTGAATCAAATGAATAGATAATAAGTATAAACATCACGGCACACCGGCGACGGCACCATCGTCGCGTGAGGCGAGCAACTGATACAGTCCGATGGCTCCTTGCGCGGCGGAAATTTTGAACCGCGGATAATTTCCTGTGGCACTGATCTGTCCGGTATTCGGGGCGACATTATCATATCTGCTTTCAATCGTCTCACTGATAAAATGCACACTTCCGTCACACAACAGGAAGTTGGTCCCGCCGGTATGCAGACTTGAAAAACCGGTCGTATTTGCCCGTTGGTTGATCGTGGGACGCGAATTTCCTGTGTTGTTGTCCATTGCTCCGGCACTGGTTGGTCCCGTCCAGCTTCCTGCATTGCAATCGTATTCGTAGGTCCGTTCCCCGAAGGCGAAAGTACTACTCAGTCCGTCAATGACATTGGCAAACGCGAAACTGCGGTTACCGACGAAAACTCCATTGTTAATCGAAGTGTTCTTCACCGGCGTTTCCGTACTTGTCGCATTAGTGTCGCCGCATCCGGGAATTCCAACAAAGGAAAAGAATCCGCGAACTGCAATGTAATTGCTCTTTCCCACAGAACCGGGACGTTGATCATTCTGATCGGGGCCGGTGTCGGACGGACAAACGTAAACATCCAACTTCGATTCAAGGAGTCTATGAACATTCGTATCTGCATACGCATCTTCCAGAGAGACTCTTCCGACGCCGATTT
Source organism: Planctomycetaceae bacterium (assembly GCA_031274255.1). Lineage (GTDB taxonomy): Bacteria > Planctomycetota > Planctomycetia > Pirellulales > Thermoguttaceae > WRMR01. Next base: position 17,115 of record JAISQK010000021.1, read on the forward strand.
GTTCGTAGAGCGATCCCTGTTCAATGTACGGCAAAAGCAATGTCTGTGTTCCCCAACCTTGTGCACCATTGCCGAGATTTCTGCGGACCGGTGCAAAAAGAATGGCTCCTGTCGGCATTTTTTTTGCGGCATCATGGTAGTTGTGAATGCCGATTCCGATCTGTTTCAAATTGTTGGTACACTGCATTCGTCTCGCGGCTTCGCGAGCCGCCTGAACCGCTGGCAATAGAAGAGCGATTAAAACACCGATAATCGCAATGACAACGAGAAGTTCCACCAAGGTAAATGCACCTTCAGAACGACACAGACAGCCCCCCCCCCCTATTTTAACATTTTTTGACAAACTCTTCTTTTTCATAAAGACCTCCTCATAAGCTAAATTTGGTTGAAAAAATCGTAAATCCACATTAAGAGTCAATTTCATGTCTCTATTCTCTCCTTTAATTTCTACAGTTTCGTTAATAACCGTTCCATTTCTCTATGTGTAGTATTTTCAGAATACACAACACATTACATTGTTTGTGAATAGAAGCAAAAAGCGAGCCAAATCTCGATAATGACGTAAAAAATCGAAAACACCCTTGTTTTCGGCATAGAAAAGCAAAAATGCCGGATTATATTGCCGTGATATTCGATAGCCGTGATATGTAATGGTTAAATA
>JAISQK010000044.1 GCA_031274255.1 Planctomycetaceae bacterium
TGAATCCGACGACATGGACGGGCAAAACGTGGTTCACCTTCGAGAACGGTGTCACCGCTCCGTGATACAGAACAATTTTTGAGAGTGGTGATGTATTTATAGATTACGTAGCAGACCAACCGTATAACGTGTTGTTTTTGATAAAATAGGAAATTTTGAAAAATGGATTTTGAAAAAATTAACAACGACATAAATACCTATTTTGTCTATTTCTACATCATATCTGATAATTTTGCTGGACGTCTATAAATACATCACCACTCTCAGAAAATCCTTTCCTTTAGACATTTTCCCATTTCGGAAAGATGTCGCGCAGCAATGGAACGTTCAGCGTAGCGCGATGCCGTTTTGTTTGAAGTAATCCAAAGCGGTCTGATGGAACGACTCGATTTCCTCCCCGGAAAGCGTGTGGCTTTCCGCACCGAGCCAAAACCGGAACGAGTAACTCGCAGTCCCTTTTTCCAGTCCTTTCCCCTTGTACGCAACGAGAAATTCCCGCTTCAGCAGAAGCGGATGCCGGAACTTGCCGAGCAGTGAATCCAGTTCGGCAAATCCGCGGTCCACACTCCAAACAAGTGAAAAATCCTGCCAGGACCCCGGAAAACGCGGCAGTTCGCAGTAAGTGACTTTCGGAAAGAGTTCGCCTGACAGCGGTTCCATGTCGAGTTCAAACCAGACGATTTGTCCCCCTTCCGGAATGATGATTTCCCGCAGTGCCGGGGCAATCACCCCCATGCCGCCGACCCGCCGTTCGCTTTGCCGGATTTCGACCCAATGGTCGGGGGCTTGCCACGGAGCATTTCCCTGCGGCCCCGTCACAAACTGAAGCGGCTCCTTATTGAAAAGTGAACCTAAATCCTCTAGAGCGGATTTGATTTCGAGGTAATGTTCCTCCAATGCAGGGGAATTTGCCTGTTGAAAACTGACACCGGAAAGACACGAAGATTCCTTTGCTCCCTTCCCGTCCGGAAAATAAACGCGGCCTAATTCAAAGAGCCGGAATTTGTCGCGGAATGCACGGTTTTTCGGGACAAGTGCCAGCAGATTCGGAAGCAGCGTTGTCCGAAGCCGGCTGTTCGCCTGATCCGCCGGATTCCGCAGAACGAGCGTTTTTCCCGGATCAAATCGGATTTTTTCAAGCCATAGGTCATTCATCCAGGAATAATTATGCACTTCGACAAATCGGTGAGACGCTGTGAGGAATTTTCGTGCATTATACTCCAGTTCCAGCCATTTTTCCACAAAAAGCGGCTTCAGCGGCATGGACGGCATCTTCGGCGGAATATTGTCGTAACCATAAACACGGAGAATTTCCTCAACAATATCCGGGCCGATGGAAAGGTCTTTCTGACTTCGGAACGGCGGAATTTCAACCTTGAGAGTACCGTCTTTTTCAAATACCGGTGTCAACGAGAGGGAGCGAAGGATGTCTTCCACCGTTTTTTGCGGCAGCGAAATTCCGGCGAGCTGATCAAGTTTTCCCGGCGGAAGCGTCACGGTCCGCGGTTTTTCGTGAAGGTCGCCGGCCACAGTAAAGCGGCTGAGCACTTCAAATGGAACAGCGGCGGATTCAATCAAATTCATGATTCGTGCGGTTCCCAACTTGACACTGTACGGCGGCTGTGATTTTTCGTAACGCTGCGACGCATCCGTACGAAGGTCAAGCCGGCCGGCGGTGCGGCGGACTCGGCCAGCCTTGAAGTTGGCACTTTCGAGCATCACTTTTCCTGTTTTTTCGGACACTTCCGTTGCGAGTCCCCCCATGATTCCGGCCAGTGCAACAGGTCTCTCCATGTCCCAAATCAAAAGGTCTTCCGGCAGAATGCTCCGCTCCTGACCGTCGAGCGTTATAAATTTCGCCTTTTTCCCCATTTGTGCGACACGAATCCCCTGAATCAGATCGCCGTCGAACGCGTGAGTCGGCTGTCCGACTTCAAGGCTCACATAATTTGTGACATCCACCATCAGATTATAGGTTCGTTGGCCAAGAACATGGAGCCGCCGCTGCATGACAACGGGGGAAGGCACCGTTGCCTGAATTTGAAACAATAACGCCGAATAACAAGGACAATTTTCATAATCCTCCACTTTCACCGGGAAAGGAGGCAGATTGTCATATTGCGATAAGTCGTGCTGCGGCAACGGGTTAAGCGGTCTTCTGAATACCGCGGCCAATTCCCGCGCCAGACCGTAATGTCCCCAAAGGTCAGGACGATGCGTCAGACTTTTGTTATCAATTTCAAACAAAATATCCGTTTCCGGGACAAGTGTCTCAAAATCTGTTCCGTTTTTCACATGAGCGGGACACTCGAAGACAATTTCGTGCCAACTGCTCATGCCGAGTTCTGCGGCACTGCACAAAATTCCTTCACTCTCTTTTCCGGCGAGTTTTGATTTTTCGACGATGATTCCTTTCGCCAGTGCGGTTCCGGCGGGAGCAAAGGGGGCCTTCAAGCCGATACGTGCGTTGGGGGCCCCGCAAACGGTCCTCATTTTTTTTGTGCCGCAATCCACCGTGCAGTAAGCGAGTTTCTTACCTTTTTCGTCCGTAACTTCTTCTATCGCAATGACTTCTGCTGTAATCACCCCTTTGGTGAATCGGCGGATTTTTTCAAAACTTTCGACTTCCGCGGTCGCAAGTGTCATACGATTGGCCATTTCTTCGGGCGAAATGCCGGAAAGATCAACGAAATCAGAAATCCAGTCGAGCGAAATATACATAATTTACAGCAAATAAGTCATTTACGGGAGTTGCAGCCAAACCAATCAGGGCCGTTTCCCGACATTATACAGTTATGTCCTTTTTTGGCATGTGGGGGTGGAGTGTTCCGTTAACGTTCCACGCATTCCCCCGGTTTCAGAGCTAACGTTTATACACAAGTTTAGAGCGAATTAATGATTTACGCAGACAATATCCCTTGTGATTGAAGTCATTTTTGCAGTCGATTGAAGAAAAAAGCTTTCCCGACACGGTAACGAGCAAGGTGAACGAAATCATCAGAAAAATTTTCAGAAAAAGCGACAATTCCTCTTGACTTTGGGAATTGTCGTGATTAGAATTACAGTCATCGGGTTGATTTGTGTCAATCTGTGTTAAATTTTCGTGAAACGTTTTCGAAAATCATCAAAAACCATTTTTCCAAACAGGAGAAAAACCATGCAAAAATTCACTTTGTGTCCGAAATGTCAAAATGGGGGGGGGTAGTCTGTACTGTCTCCCATGTTGCAGATGTCCATACTGCAAACAATGTCAAAGATTCTTTTGTCTGTTCAGAATTCACTACCCCATCGGGGTTTACTGTCCGACCCGCTTTTACTCTTGTCGAGCTTCTTGTCGTGATTGCAATCATCGGTATCTTGATTGCTCTTCTTTTGCCTGCGGTTCAGTACGGTATAATAGATTGTATATAGTTTTCGTTAGCGGCCTTGATGGCAGGTAACAATTAAGGTGTCACAAAAAAATTTATCATAAACATAGTAATCATTGACATTTAGGGAACACATTGTAGGATGATCGCAAGATGATTTTGCAATGCTAATTGGGGAGTAGCCCGCCGATGGCGACGCGGCGGGGGGCCAAAATATTCTGAAACGGGTGTCTGCCCGATTCTTGGTTTGCAACCGGCTTGTTTGAACTGCTCCCCCTTTTTCTTTTTTTCCGGTTTGCTAAACTCGTTTTTGCGGTTGGAAAACTGTTTTTAAAAACAGTACCCCGCACGGAACAAAAATCGCCTTGAAATTGTGAAATTTGTTTCAAAAAATAAACGAGCCAAGAATAAACACGACGCGGAAAAACCGCTTCCTGTGAAGGTCGTTCATGTCTGCAACAGGCAGATGACCTATTCTTGAAAACCCCAATATTACGGATTTGAATTTTCCGCACGGATGCTTTGTAAAATCAGCACCCGGAGAATCATTATGACTTTACGTGAACTGTACAAAAATCATTATTTGCCGGTACTTATCAAAAACAAACGGTCGCCCAAAACGATTCAGGGCTATGAAAACACTCTGAAACACTGGGAACAAGCGTTTCAAACGGCGGAAACATTCGCCCGCCGCGGCTCGCGGACCGAGCCGGATGTTGTCGAAATTACTACCTCATGTTACGCAAGGTTGGGATAATCCATTCCTCCTGAAAGCCGCAAGCCATTCCATTGCCCTCCTCAGTGAGGCCAGGTAAATCTGTGATTTTACCGCAAAATGATTGTAGCCGTGATTGAGTTTTATCAACTCTCATTTCACATACGCATAGATTGACGCAAAGACATGATTGCTTTGCGTCCTTACCCTATGCGCCGGTGAACTGCCTAG
>JAISQK010000088.1 GCA_031274255.1 Planctomycetaceae bacterium
ATGTCGTCCAGAACTTTTCGCGTAAATTCCTGATCCGTTCCGGGTAAAAGCTCTCCCAGTTGAGCATGGGAATCCGATACAAAACCCAACACGCAGCAGCACGTCAAAAGTGCCGAAAAACAACGTAACATCATGATATGATCTCCTTCATTGACTGTGAGACGAGATTTCAAAATTTTCTTCCCGACCGCGTGCGGACGCTGCACCCCGGTAGGCTCACGCTCACTTCGTTCGGTTCGCTTCCGGTAGAACATCTTTTCCAACCGCTTGCGCTGTGCGGTGAAACGGCACGCTTCCCGTCTGCGGTACAGCGAGTCACGCTGTTGGTTGGTATCGGAAAAATCGTCATTTTCGCAGGCCGCCTTTCCATAAAGGAACGTCGTGATCATGAACAAGTGACGCAATCTGTTTTCCGTCGTTTCAGTTCACTGGCATAGTTTTTGCCAACCGTCTCGCGGTGTTCCTGAAGCCAGTCGGTGAGCCGTGTGGAACCGGCAGGCGGAGCCTCAACGTAAAGAAGATTCCGCTTGAGTCCCTCAATTTCCGCTCTCGTAATCATCACATCACCGGTAAACAGTCCGAGTATCCTGCCGACAGCGAGACCGACCCCGTCCGGAATGGAAAAGAGCGGACGCTTTTTACCGAGGAGAATTTGCGAAATGGTCCCGACCAGTTCCCGGTACGTGAATGTTTCCGGTCCGATGGCCTGGAGGATTTGATTACCGGTTTGCGCTCCCCGGTCCACAGCTAAAGCGGCAAAATCCTCGACAAAAATCGGCTGAAGACGGTATTGACCGTCTCCAAACACGCCGAATACCGGAAAACGCCGGAGCAGCCAGGCGATGTTGTTGATGAGGATGTCTTCGTTGCCGAACAAAACGGCAGGACGAAGAATGGTGTGGGCGATTCCCGAGTCCTGCAACACCTTTTCAAGAACCGCTTTTCCTGAAAAGTATTCCAGCGGCGAATCTTCCGACGGGTTCGTGATACTCGTGTGGACAATCCGCCGGACACCGGCCTGCTTTGCCGCCGCGAATAATTTTTTCGTGTTTTCCACCGCAATGGAGTGCTTGAAATTCCGATGATTAAACCGTACCCAATAGGTGTTGTACAACACGGAAACACCCGTCAGCGATTCTCTCAGACGCGGCATATTGTCGAACGCCAAAGGAAACGTTTCTATTTTGCCGTGAAACTCACCATGACGGTCGGTGGAATTGGTCAGTGTGCGAACGGTCTTTCCTTGTTCGAGAAGGCGTCTTGCAATGTATCTTCCGGAATAACCAAACGCTCCCGTGACGGCGTGAATTTCCGTCTGTGACCCGGTTTCATGATGAAATGCCGACATGATTTAACCTTTCTAATAGCAGTCGCGAGCCGGGACGCCCCGGCGCCAACGCAAGGGCGTTGGATCCCAAATATGCTCATGCTCACTGCATTCGGTTCGCTTCCGAGGGATAATCTTTCCAACCACTTTTCTTTTGTTCCGCCTGTTGATACCAGCGACTAACAGGAGCGGGTCATTGTTCGGGACGGTAGTCCCATCCGCCTGCCGCGGCGTCGCGGCCCGCCGGAGGCAAAGATTACTGGATTGCAGCCCCTAAATTCTTATTTCACACGTGCTTTTGAGCGAAAAGCAGGCGGCCAACGTGCCGCGTTGGAGTCTCTCTTTGAGCCGCCGCTCTTATCCGTTTTAATCATTAAAAAGCGATCTTCCACGTGGATTGGGCGGCATCTGCTTCCGACGGTTTCAGCACTTCCCGCCGCAATTCCTTTTTGACCGGATCGTAAATCCGCAATTCATACGGATCCTCAGCGATGGTTCGGCTGACACCAGAGAGGGCTTTTGTCACAGGATTCCATTTTTCCTCAACTACATCAACAATTCCCTGCGTGACGTGTTGCGAAGTGCTGAGTAAAATCGGATGGTCTTCCACCGGTCGAACCGCCAGCACAAGACACGATCCCGGCGGAAGCTCAACATTGATCCGGTCGGTGAATGTTCCAAAAAATTTGTTACCCCAAAAATCAAAAGCCGCATACTCTTCCGCTTTCGGCAAACCGAGCCGTTCCGGTGTTGTTTCGATTTTCGTTGCTTTTTTGTCATCCCAATTGTAAAACGCGGCAATGTCTCTTGCCGGGGAATGGTCTTTTTTCGGTTTGTGCAGATGCCAAATTTTTGCCAAATCCTCATTAAAAAGATCCACAGGCCTCGCCGATGTCAGACCGTGCGGTCGAATAGTCCGCCTGAGAATCTCGACCCGTTCCGGCGGCAGGTCGGGGAGCCAGTCGCTGAACGTGTAGAGCTGCCCCGAAACCGCAACCCAAGACGCAATCAATCGGGCATGTTCTATCGGCATGGATTCCCGTACATAAACAGGGTCAGGATCGTTCCACCAGACGCGGCCGTTCAAAAAGTATCGGTTCGAGCCGTGCCACGGACCGGTTTTGAGGGAATTCCATCCCGATCCGTTGTCGGGGCCGATCCGCATCGCGTCAACATAGCCGATGGACGGATGCATCATCCGCATGTTTTGCGACACGTTGCAACCGAGAATGAAAACATCCGGCGCCGCATCACGTATGATTTCAAAACCTTTGCGGTACGCCGCAAGAGGCGTGTAATGCTCCTCGTCGAAAAAGCGGACTTTACCGAGATCGTCCGGTTTGTATTCGTTGTTGACGTACAACTGGTCGCACGCCATGCCGGTCCAGAGACCGTCGAGTTTGAAATAATCGTATCCCCATTCCCCGTTGATCCGTTGGACTTCGTCGGCAAGGTATTGCTGCACCTCCGGATTAGTCATGTCAAGCGAGGTGCCGCCCCACGACGATTCATAAGGTTCCCCTTCTTTTTGAGCAAGACCGCCTTGATGAACCTTGCTTTTTCCATTCCCGTCCACTTCATCGGTCACCGCACTTTTGACATACCACTCTTTCGGAAAGTGCGGGTCGTTGATGTTTCCGGCAAACGGCATGAACCAGATGCCGGCGGTCAGACCAAGGTTTTTGAGCATTTCCGCGGACGGTTTCATGCCGTTCGGATAAGGACCTTTCGGATCATGTGTGGTGAAATTCTTTTTCGGACCGTTGGTTTGTACTCCCGTCTGCCATTTGTCGTCAATCTGAATGAAACTCAACCCGTAAGGTTGGAGCAGCTTTCCGGCAGCTTCCGCCAACTCCCTGAGATGCGTCTCGTCACACGCTCCGCCGTACTTGTTGCTGTACCATGTGCAGTAACCGGCGGGAAGCGGTTTGAGCCGGACATCGGTTAGCGCGGCGACGGCATCGGCGTAGATTTCAAGTCCGTCACGGCAATCGTCAAACCGTCCGAGGAAAAAAAACTCGGAGAGATGATGCGGCTGAGCGGAAACCGTCGCCTTGCCGTGCTGGCTTTCCGGGATAATCCGCACCTGACCGTCCTCTGTTTTTTCAGAATACACGATTCCTGACGCCTTTCCCGCGGTCGTCCAACCGGACACAACACCGTTTCGCGTTTGCGGATCAACGATGGAAAGAAACATGTAACTTCCCTTGTGACCGTCCACAGGTTTCAAGCCCGCCGTGCCGAACGATCTGAGTTGATCCGCCTTTTGCGGCAGCTGCAACTCAATGGACGGAAAACGATACACCTCATGCGTCTCATTTCTCCCGTAATTGACGGCAATCCGCACACCCTCTCCGCGGGAATACCGTGAAGATTCCTCCGGCAGAATCACCATTAAGAATTGATCCCGCAGGCGGGGATTCTGAGGATGGGGAGGGTAGTATAACAACAGCGAACGTCCGTTCGAATCGTTCGCCGCCTTGACGGAGCTGCATTCCGGAAACGGCATGACCGCATACACGCCGGTTTTATCGGCAATTTCCACTTGGAATTTTTCCGCGTTCCAGATGACGGTGGTCTTGCCGTTGGTAACGGCGGCATAGTTTTTCGGCGTGTTTTGCAGAGAGTCTTCCGCCGCCGAAATTCCTGACGAGATCAACAAAACACAAATCCATAACGGACGTAACATGGGACATTCTCCTGTTATTGTTCTACTACTTTGTTATTGGCTCTTGACTGGCATCTCTGATGATTTTATCAGATTTTTGACGGGATTCAAGAGGTTTTCCGCACGACGATTCGATACGCAAACTCTCCGGCAGCCGTTTCAAACCGTAATTCACCGTTTTCAACGGTATACGGCACATCACGGAGTTTTTGCCCCGTGCGGTCCACGGCAATCAGTGAATGGCAAACGTGAAAAGATTGTCCCTCAATCAATCCGGCAAGCGCCACCGTCACCGCTGAAGCCGGCTCTTCAGGAAGCGGGGTCATGGTCATTTCGAGCGTTTTCCGTTCTTCCTCTTTTGGCAAGTCGGGATACTTCAGCATGACCGCACCGGTCGAGCGGAACGGAAGCGGAAGCTGCGCGGTCACTTTCCATTCCCCTTTGCCGACCATGGCGTCAAGCACAGGTTTTTCGGCCGGCAAAAGACGGGCGAAAAGTTCCGGTGAATCTTCACTTTCCGGCTCGAACTCCAATTTTATGACACGGTTTCCCTGTTTTTCGACCTTGAGCTTGCCGAGCAGAATCCGTGAATTGTCCGGCGTCGGGCCGAGAAGTTTGACGCGATGTCGGTCGCCCTCCGCGTCCCATAAACCGACAAGCACATTGTACGTGCCGGACGCAAGTTTTTCGGGAAATGTCAGGACACCGGTCGCGGTCTGCGTGTCGGCCTCCCACTGCGAAACCGGTGTTTGCGGCATTCCGCCGCCCATGACGGTCGGCTCCAATTTCTGATGCCAGTTCCTCCGCGGCGGCTCCAGATGCAAAAACCATGCATAGTCTTTTACGCCGTCATGGTTTTTCAGTGACCGGAACACCTTCCAGTCAATCGTCATTTGGAATTGGTTACCGCCGGTCTTTTGAAAATCTCTCATTCCCGGCATGACGGGAAGAGCATTCGTGCCGACCTGCCGCGGATTGAAATAGTGCTGTCTGAACCCCTTCATTACCGCACTTGAAAATTCGACAACAGGCGTCGCGACCACCTCGTTTTGATCCGCCGAAAGCACCGGAAGTTTTACGATGGCGGAACACAATCCGTCGTTCCGGTTAAAATAATAACCATATTGAGGAATGGCGGCCGTGTCTTTGTTCATAAATTCGATGTCCGCGACTTTCGGTTCTTCCCGGCAGACGACCGCATGGGAATCAAGACCTGCCTTTGACCATAATGTCAGGACTCGTTTGGCATTCCCAAGCCGCTGGCCGGTTGGGGAATCCATAGACAAGACTTTTTGTAATTCCGCGTCCGCCAAAGCTCTTGCCACCGGTTGGGCGAGCCAGTATTTGCGGATCGAATTGCGTCCGATACTGCCGTAACCGGCTTGCAAAGCGTGACCGGTGAGAATTTCGGTCGAAAGATAATCATCACTCATGTCGCCGTGCAGATCGTATCCGCGGTTGGCGGCGTAACGGTTGTCATATCCGGCACCGTGCAGACTGAACCGCGTGTGATTCACCGCGTCGAACCAGGGGACACGTACCCATTCCTTGCAACGGATGTTGATACGGAAATCGCCCGGTTCTGCGGAAAGCATCAGAAACTGACAGTCCGCCCCGTCAAGATGACCGATCAGAAAATCACTTCCCGCTTCGCTGACGGTCGGATGATCGCCGCCGAGATGTTCGCGGATACGGTCAAACGCCTGACACCAGTGATCAAGCATCTCCGCCGGGCTGTGCCGATTGCCGTGACGGTCCCAAAATTCGTGCAGGTTGATGGACGCAAACACATCGACAAAATATGCTGTTGGCCGGAAATCGTCCTGTTTCATCAATTCGAAGTTCCGTTCCAGAAACGGCATCAACCGATCCGGCCGCAGTTGATAACTCTGAGCGTCAATGCCGTAATTATTCCACGCTTTACGGGGATGTCCGTTTGCTTCAAACGACACAACCTCATCGTAACGGAAGCCGTCCGCGTCGGGGTAGATGTCAATGTAGTTGTCATGCAGACCGTACAGAATCCCGTTTTTCCTGCACAATTCGAGCGTTTCCTTCATTTCATCAAGCGTGCCGAGTTGAGGATTCGGCGGCCAGATGTCCTGCAAGCGGTTGTCGTACCCCCAACGCTGCCAGTTGTGATTAATGAACAGTGCGTCGGTCACGCCGTAATCCATCTGCTGTTGAAGTTTCTTTGTATGGTCGGCAAAGGAACCGCCCCAGACATCAAAGACGAACCGTCCCGCTTTTTTCGCGACTCCCGCCGACGCCTGTTTGCCGTAAAGCGGACGGTAACGGATGGCACAGTCCATCGCGTTCATGTGATTGAATCCGTCATTTCCGAGGGAACATGGTCCCGGAAGCAGGGTCAGCGTCGTCGAATGGGCAACGCTGAGCGTGTAGGTCTGTGTGTCCGGGTCCGCAATCAACCTGTCCGGCGGAAATGCGGTCGCCATGAGAAGCGAGGTTTGATTTTTGAAGAAATCGAATCCGACATGACTTGTCGAAAGCGAATGTCCGCCGTTGACAACCTCGAAACGTTCCGGCTCGGTGATGCGGTAACCATGTCCGAAGTAAACACGATCGGCATGAGCGTTTTCAAGCATCGGTCCAAACCGGACCTTTGTCACCGCCGCCGGTTCACTGCATTCGACGCCGAGCTGCAACGCGCCGCCGCGGTTTTCAAGAGTGTAAAGCATTTCAAGTTCACGGCCTTGGCTGAACACTTTCTGCTTGAATCGCAGGAGTTTCGGCGTTCCGTGCATTGTTTCCCCGTGAGGTTCCCATGTTCCGGTCCGTTTCTTTCCAATCTTTTCAAGCGGCACCGGTTCCCATGGACCATACGATAACGCACTCCGTTCCGTACCGAGCGGCTGACCGTCAATCTCGACACGCAACCCGTCAAACGACACCTTGCCGATACGGATCACGCCGTCAAGAAAACCGCAGTGGCCGAACGTGACGGCGGTTTCGAAAAGTTCCTTCCTGTTCGTGTTGTCGGGCCTGTCAAGCGAAAAACGGTACGCGGGCGGAAGTTTCGCTTTTTCTTCCGATGTCGGTAATTTCGGCAATTCTCCGGCAAAGAGAAGCGGCGTTCCCCAAAACGCTCCGTCACACGTGGTGTCGTGTTTCGGTCCCGGATGACTTTCCAAACGCAGAAGCACCGTCTGTCCCGCGAATTGCGAAAGGTCAACCTGAAACGGTTCCCATGTCTTGCTCGCCGAGTGCTTTTCGCCGATTTTTTCGTCACCGATCCATACGGCAAACGTCACGCCGTCGCTTTCCGGTTCGGCAGGATGAATGTCACGGATGGCAACATGCGAGGAAAAGAGGATCGGTCTTGTGCCGGGAAGCCGGACAAGCTGTTCATGAAACATCGTGCCGGGACCGCCGTGATACGGAGGATGCACCGCCAGCGATTCCCGCGAAACACCGCCGCGCGTCATGCGGGTTTTCGTCAGACTCATTCGTGAGGTTTCATCATTTCCCTGCCAACCGATGTGAAGTACCGTCGGCGGCGCGTTTTCCTCACGGAATTGCCGCCACGTGACACGGTACGCCTCATTCGCAACAAGCGGCACGCCTCCTTGTTCCGGCATCACCACAACCGGCAGATCTCCGGCGTCCGTGATGAGTTCTCCTGTCATGACTTCGCGACCGTCCGGGGATGGACCGACTATTTTCCGGCTGGCTCCCGATACGCCGAAATCCGTTTCAAACACCTGGACCGGATGAAGCCGATACGTTTGACCCTCCGCGGTGAAATCCGCCAGCAAATGTACCGGATAATGCGCCGAGTATGTTCCCTCGCCGCACGTGATTCGAACCGCCGTTTCCGCTGATCCGTTCGCAGGCACCGTGACTTCCCGCGTTTCAAGGGAGACCGCCACCTGTTCTATCGACTCCGCCGCAAGCGACACCGTCACCGGATTCGCGGAATCATTCTTAAACACCGCCTTGAGTGTCTGCGGCGTATGGTACTGCGTCACCGCCGGCATTTTCTCCAGCACGACAGAAAGCGGTCCGGCCGCGTCTTTATCACAAATGTACGCCGACGCGGTCATCGAAAACCATAAGCAGACAACGGCACTCGACGGCAGCCACGGAAAAGGAAAACTTCGGAACATGGTCACCTCTGACATTTTTGAGAGCGGAAGAGTCGGGAACCGCCGGGCTTCCCTGACAGCTCTTTCATTGTATCAGAAATGTTTCCAAAAAGAAAGCGGAGAGGATAAACCCGTTATCCCCTGCGGAAACGGGCGTTGAGAAGTTTCTTGCACTCCTTCCGCGTTTCCCGTCCTTTTGAAAAATCAACGGGGACGCGGTGGGCCTGCCGGCAGCAACGGAAGTTTTTGCCCCTTGTTCGCACGTTCCACGACAAGTGAGATTCCGGTCGTTTTCCCTTGAATGTCAAATTCAAATCCCGATGTTCTGGAATTGCGGTACTTGTCCGCAACAAGATGAGTCGGCGGTGGTGGAATTCCCAATGATTGTTTACTATCGGGAGTTGATGGCGGCTCCTCAAAAACACCCGTCACAGCGGCGCGGTATTTCCCTTTGGGAATCCCTTCACCGTCTTTGTAAACGCCAACGCTGAACGAGCCGTCCTTGCGGATGTTGCCGAGGTAGGTTTTCGCGTCGTCTTCAAAAACGACCTGTCCCCGATCAATCGTTGTCCCGTCCGAAAATGCAACCGTTCCCTCAACCCTCACATTCTGACTGCACCCCGTCACCAAAAACGGGACAAACAAAAACACAAATAATAATATTGATCTGATTAACATAATAATTTTTTTAATTTTTTTGTGATA
>JAISQK010000097.1 GCA_031274255.1 Planctomycetaceae bacterium
TATCCGACAAATAAGGTTGTATTTTTAATACGCGCATTGATTTATGTTTTTGCAAAGATACAAAAATTATTCGATATAAACAAAATTATTTTCATTCTACTGATAGCGGTGTAGTATTAGGTAAAATTTCCAACAACTTCTCGGCATCGACAGGAAAATATACTTTTCCTATTTTCTTTATTTTCTCTGAAACTACTATTATAACAAACGGACATGTCACTTTTTCCAAATATTTTGAAAAAAGTCGTGAAATGATCTTCATGAGTGACATTATTATGTCACCGGCAGGGTCGAAATTACAGGTGTTCCACCCAAGATCAGAGTTAAAAAACTTTTTCACAAGACACAAGTCAGGTTGGGTCAAATCTGCCGGCTGTAATATTGGTGGAACCTTGTCAATTACAGAGAGGTATGAAACGGATTTGCCCGACGCAAGCCAATTTCCAAGGAAGGAACTTATCGCCATGTCTACAATTTTCCGTGACATCTTCCCGTCGTTAATCATTTTCGAACAGCGTCTCATGATGGGAGATATGCTTCGAGCCTTTTTCCAGCGTCATCAACTGTTTGAAAGAATCAGTGTTTTCAAGTCTCCCAGTGAAATGGAACTTTGGGAACCGAGTTATCATGTGCCGTCCCTGATTTTTGTCAGTGCGGGCAAACCGAGTTTCTTTGAAGAAATCTGCCGTTATATCCGGCAGCAATACTACAACAGCCCGATACTTTGTCTCGACAAAAGGGTGCGGATCGCCTCACTCCACATTGTCGTGGAACACAAAGTGAACGGCTATTGGACTCTGCTGGATTCTACGGAAGATTTACTGCAAGGAGTCATTCATGCCGTGAAAGGGATTCCAACCTGTTGCTCCGCCGCAAAGTCGTTTCTGGAAGTGGAAAAGAACCGGTTTGCCATTGCACAGACATCACCGGAGTCCAAATTTTTCAAGCTCTCACGCCGCGAACGGGAACTTTTCACCAACATCGGACGCGGTTTGACACTGGAGGATTGCAGTCAACAGATGTCGCTGACCAAGAAGTCGGTGGACAATTTGAAAACCCGGCTCATGGCGAAACTCGACGCGCACAGTATCACCAAAATCGTCTATCTTGCCGCCAAACATGGTTTGACGGATTATTAAGAACAGACTTTACCGCCATAAAAATCCGCTTTTATCGGGATGTTCAAAAGCGGATTCTCTTTTCGAGAGTGGTGACTCAATTTGAGGTGTTTTTCTGCCTATTGATTCCAGCGACCATCGGGAGGAGCGTGCCGCTTCACCGCACTTGCCTCATGGTCACTGCGTTCCATTCGGCCTCCGATGGAAGATCTTTCTCGCCCCTTCCGTCGTTCCGCTCGCGGACTCCAGTGAGCAACGCGAACGGGTTATTGCTTCGGGACGTTAGTCCCATCCGGGATCCAACGCCCTCGCGTTGGCCGCCGGAGGCATGTTTTTAAAGTCCAGTGAAAGCCGTCAGGGTTATCCTGACATAATTCTATGAATATCTTTTCACACAGGACGGACGTTAATAGGGATGTCTGCCGACGGCCAAACGTGCCGTTTGATCGCAATATCGCAAGCGAATGGAAAGATTTTCCATCTGAAAGCAACCGCATCCGGTACATATCAATTTTTAATCAGCACTCTCATTTCATTTCCTGAATTCGGCGATGTCGATTTTCCATTCGAACGGTTGACCGGCGGAAATCTCTTTCGTCAATGGCGATGTCTTCGCATTGGTCAATTCCTTCGGAATAATCAACGGCAGTTTGGCACTGCGGGCGGCTTTCTCGTTCGAGTACGCCATTGATTCTTCCATTGTCATTTTACTTTGCTCTTCCGGCGTTTTCCAGTCTTCGGCGGCCGGTACCTTGATCAGCGTCATCACGGCTTTGCCGATCGGAACGCCCGCTTTGGAAAAATTTCCGATGGAAGTCTGCATGACGGCTTTGCCGGTTGCGTCCGTTTGTACTGCAATGGAAACACCGTCTACAGAGGGAACCATTTCAAGAACGACAAAGACTTCATTCAGCGGTTTCTCTCCGTCCGTGACCCAAACGGTAAGCGGAACCACTTCGGGAAAGCCGTCCGGAACACTCTGAACGCATCCTGAAGTGAGTAAGAATAACGAAAGAAGACAGGCAATATTTTTCCAGATCATGTTTTTCATTGGTATTAAAAGAATTGTTGATGGTAAAAGCGGAAACCAAACGGTTTCCGCTACGGTTTCTTTGACGTTACGATGATCGCTTTCCTTTATGGGGCTGTTGCACTTTCACCGCCGGAACGTGTTCCCAACGCGCCCCAGACACCGAAATCAGAGGAACCTGACAATTTGGGTCTTGCATCTGTTGCGGCAACTCCACTGGTAAGACTGTTGATTGTCTCACTGATAAAGTGGACACTCCCATCAACATAGACCGCATTGACACCCCCTGTATGATTGCTTGTCGGAGGCTCAATCATGGGATGCGCCATGTCATTGCCGTAACAACACCCCGGTGCATTGGGAGGATTGATCGTATTAAAATGACTGATCAAAGTCCAGCCGCTCGTCCAGTATTCTCCCATTTTAGCCCTATTAACTCTATTTCCGGAGTTATATTCTCCATTGTTTCCTCTTTTCGCCATACAAAGATCCGCTCGTGCTGTCAGAAAATTTCCGTTGGCGGCACCACTGGGATTTCCCGGTACGGCTGTTGTGTCAATCACAATGGATTCTTTAATCACATTTGTCGTGAGATTGGGTGAAATAATGTGTTCACTCAGGATAATCGTGTTACTGGTTCCATCTTTAACCGCCTCCATACCCGAGTAACCTCGATAAGTCATTGCTCCACGGCTTTGTTCGGGGCCTGAGTTTGTATAACGATAACTATAATCACCATCACAGGCAAAATAATTGATTCCCTGAATCCATGTCTCGTTAATCAACTTATGGTTGCCATCGGAAGGGCAATACTGATATCCGATTCTGGCTCGTCCTATATATGGAGCAACCGCATTCACGTTAGAATTATTTCCCTGATAAGCTCTGTAAATCGGTTGAGCCGACTCATAAAGACTTCCCTGTTCGATAAAGGGAAGAATTTGAAATGCGTAAGACCACGCACCATCCGCATTGGTACTTAATTGGACGGTACACGAAGTCGGAAGCGAAAGGGCTGTGTCATGATAATTTTGTATCCCGAGTGCCAATTGCTTGAGATTGTTCGTACACTGCATTCTTCGTGCGGCTTCGCGGGCGGCCTGAACCGCAGGTAAAAGAAGAGCAATCAAGATACCAATGATTGCAATCACGACAAGAAGCTCGACAAGGGTAAAAGCGATTCGGATAGTCAAACTTGATTGAGCAGTGAATTCGGATCGGACAAAAGAGTTTTGGGCAGTGTTTGCAGAACTTTTCGCATCGACAGCACTGACATTTGCAGCATTGGTTTCTGCGATACGGGAATCGATACAGACTACCCCCCCCCCCATTTTGACATTTTGAACACAAAGTGAATTTTTGCATGATTTTTCTCCTGTTTGGAAAAATGGTTTGATGATTTTCGAAAACGTTTCACGAAAATCTGACAGATTGACACAAATCAACCTGATGACTGTAATTTTAATCGCGACAGTTCCCAAAGTCAAGCGGGATTGTTGTTTTTTTGGGAATTTTTTCAAAAACGGGAACTGTCACACAAATTCCGGGACGACACGTTTGGGAACGATCTCGTTTTCGTAGGCACGTTTGAGGAGTTCCTTCACGGCACGGCGTCCGACTTCCCCGAAATCAAGCGTCCAGTCATTGACGTACATTCCGACAAAAGTGTCCGCATCGCTCCGTTCCAAACCGCGTCCGAACTGCAATGCGTAGTCCAACGCCTCCTGCCGATGCTTGAGTGCGTACCGGACGCTTTCCCGCAACAACCGCGTGACATCGGAAATGGTTTGACCGGGAAGGTCTTTCCGAATCACATTCGCGCCGAGCGGGAGCGGAAGTCCGGTCTGTTCCATCCACCATATTCCTGTATCGACAATCAGATGCAAACCTTCCTTCTGATAGGTGATCTGCCCTTCATGAATGATGAGACCTGCATCAATCGGTTTTTCATGATACTCACCGGCTTTCACGGCGTCAAGAATCATGTCGAACGGCACCGTTTCATAATGAGCGGTTTTGCCGAGACAAAGCTGGAAAGCCAGAAACGCCGTCGTGAGCGTCCCCGGTACCGCAACGGTTTTTCCCTTGAGTGAACCAAGCGTTCCCGGCTCACGGGCGACAATCATCGGACCGTATTTGTCTCCCATGCTTGCTCCGCATGAACACAACGCATAAACATCATTCAAATAGGCATAAGCGTGAAGACTCACCGCCGTCAATTCCAGCTCCCCGTGAAACGCCCGGCGGTTGAGCGTCTCAATATCGACCAGTTCATGCGTAAATTCATAAGGTCCGGTGTCAATTTTGTGGTTGGCCAAAGCGTGAAACATAAAAGCGTCGTCCGAATCCGGACTATGACCGACACGAATCAATTGTTTACTTGTACTCATTCTGATAGCTCATTTTTAGAAAACCGTTTCCGTCATCCGCGAAATTCGACCGTTTACGGTTTCTTCATGCCTGCGATTTGCCGAAAGAGCCGGACACTTGCATGGATACCGTGACGAAAACTCGTCAGCGAAAACTTTTCGTTCGGAGCGTGCAGATTGTCATCATCGTATCCCCAGCCGAGAAGCAAAACATCGGCTTTCAATTTTTCGCTCATAAACGCAATGATCGGAATGGACCCACCGTCGCGGACAAACACCGGCGGGCAAGCAAAAGTCTCTTGGAGAGCCTTTTCCGCAGCATCAACGTAAGGAGAGTCCAGCGGCACGAGAAGTCCGCCCGAACCGTGCTGAAACTGAAGCCGCATTTTGATTCCGGGCGGACAAATTTTCTGTAGAAATGCTTCCAGATTTTTGTACACATCGTCCGGTGTCTGATTGGGAACGAGCCGGAACGTGATTTTCGCCGACGCGGTGCTCGGAAGCACTGTCTTCGAACCATCCCCCTGGTAACCGGAAGTCAGACCGTTGATGTCGAAAGTGGGTCTTGCCCAGCGGCGTTCCAATGTGGTGTAACCCTCTTCGCCAAAACCGGTTACGAGGCCAAGACCCTCAAAAAACTCCTTTTCGTCAAACGGCAGATCCGCAAACTGCTGCCCTTCCCGTTCGGAAATCGGCACAACTTTGTCGTAAAAGCCTGGAATTTGAACACGGCCTTTTTCGTCAATCAATTGAGAGAGCATTTTGGAAAGAGCAATCGCCGGATTGTACACCGAACCGCCGAAAATCCCGCTGTGCAGGTCATGATTCGGCCCGGTCAGGAAAAGCTCAAACGCGGCAATTCCCCGAAGTCCATACGTGATTGCCGGCTTTCCCGGCCCGAACATTGTACTGTCACTCACAATCAGACAGTCGCAGGCAAGTTTACCGGTATTTTCGCTGACGAACGCTTCAATACTTTCACTGCCGT
This sequence comes from Planctomycetaceae bacterium, assembly GCA_031274255.1. Lineage (GTDB taxonomy): Bacteria > Planctomycetota > Planctomycetia > Pirellulales > Thermoguttaceae > WRMR01. Next base: position 5,506 of record JAISQK010000097.1, read on the forward strand.
CTTCTTCTTCCCCTTCGAAAATCATCTTGATTTGAAACGGGAGCGGCTCGCCGGATTTCAGAAGAGCTTCCACTGCAAAGACATGCGTCAAAAACTGTCCTTTGTCATCCGTCGCACCGCGGGCAAAAACATTGTCACCGCGCACGGTGGGTTCAAACGGCGGCGTTTTCCACTGGTCGAGCGGATCGGGAGGCTGAACATCGAAATGACCGTAAATCATAACCGTCGGAGCGTCAGGAACTTTCGGCGTTTCAGCATAAACAAGCGGATGTCGCTGCGTCGCAACAAGTTCCGGTTTCAGACCGATTCGTGTGAGGAGGTCGGCCACCCATTGAGCCGCCGCTTTCACCTCTTCTTTATAAGCCGGGTCCGTGCTAATACTTGGAATCCTCAGAAATTCAAAAAAATCCTTCTCAAACCGAGGATATTCAGACTCAATATACGTTTCGATATTCTTCATAACAGAACCTGTGACAGGAATTCATTTCTTGACGGCAACTTCAAAAAACACATATCGCGGAAAATCCTGCAATATGAATAATCTTAACTATACTCGCCGGAGTTTATTCCGCAATCCCCCTTCACTATATCCTAACGTTTATACACAAATTCCAGTGGATAATTTTTTAGGCAGTGTCGTCAATAGTTGACAGATGAGAAAGTCAGAGTGTTCTCATCAAGGAAAATGGAGGTTTTCTCAGGTGGACGCGGCTTATCATCGGCATGACATTTCGGACGCAATGCGGGCATTACTCGAAGAGCATCTGCCGGGACGCAAAGGCACACGGGGCGGCTGCACATAAAGCGGCAACGCCCGCAACAATCGGCCATTCCTCAACGCCTGTTTCTGCCGGTCGGATTACCGGCGTTTGGGTCTTACGCACGGGGGTACCGTGGCGCGATTTGCCCCCGGATTACGACAGTTGGAAAAATACGCACCGCCGGGTTTGTTGCGGCGATGGAGATATTCTGGACATCTATACCCGGCCCAAAGACCCGAAACGGCCGCTGGTGTGTAGGCACGAATGTCCGAAACAATTAATAGGGGAAACACGAACGCCCCTGCCGGCCGAACCGGGAAGCCCGGTACGGTTTGATACGGAGTATGTCCGCAACGGGACCTGCGAGCTGTTCATGTTTGTTGCTCCCTTGGCCGGATGGAGGAGGGTGGACGTTACCGAACACCGGAAGCGGACGGATTGGGCGGAACAGATTAAGCGGTTAGCGGATGAGGACTTTCCTGACGCGGAAAAGATCGTTCTGGTGATGGACAATCTAAACACCCATAGCATCGCATCATTGTATGAGACATTTCCCCCTGAAGAGGCCCGGCGGATACGGAACCGGCTTGAGATACATTATACGCCTAAACATGGCAGCTGGCTGGATATGGCTGAGATAGAACTGAACGTCATGACGAGGCAATGCCTTTCGCGCAGAATAAACACTATCACCAGGCTGCGCCATGAGCTTCTCGCATGGGAATCTAAACGAAATTCCGGTAACGCCAGGATAAACTGGCATTTTTCGATTGGAGACGCCCGGGAAAGGCTGGCGTCGCTCTATCCTAAGTTTGAGATTCCAGAGGCATGAGCCAGACACAATTATGCAAATTATCAACGAGACAGTACACTAGTCAAGAGCCTAAATTAAAAACTTGCAGTCCTACTTTTCCGCCTCCCTTGTTATTTGCGGAATCCTTTGTCATAATAGGGAATTAGGAAAAATGTCAGGGGGCTTTGGAAAATTCCAGACAGAAGTCATCCTGAACACAAGTAAACAGGAGCGGGATATTCGCAAAAAACACCTTAAATTATCCGACAAAATCATGAGGTTATTCAATGGCTGTAGACACTCTGCAAAAGAGTAAAGAAAATATGGAAAAAAAGAGAGAGAATATTTATAAACCGTATTTGATGGAAGTGATCGGCGTAACGCAGCAGACAGCGGATGTCAAGTCGGTCAAGATTCGCTTCCGTGACCCGGAAACAGCGGAGAAATTTTCGTTCCGGGTCGGACAATTCGGACTGTATTCCGTGTTCGGTTACGGCGAATCGACATTTAATATCTGTTCCAGCTCCAACTGGAAGGATCATATTGAATTTTGCTTCCGAAAAACAGGCCGAGTGACCGAACAGATGTGGAACATCAATGTCGGTGACACTATCGGTTTTCGCGGGCCTTACGGAAACGCTTATCCGACCGAAACCTGGGAAGGAAAAGACCTCATTTTTGTCGGCGGAGGAATTGCGATGCCTCCAATCCGATGTGCAATCTGGTACGCTCTCGAAAATCGCAACAAATACGGAAAAATCACGATTGTTTACGGTGCCAGAACCGTCGGTGACCTTGTTTTCAAAGACGAGTTGAAACAGTGGGCAACGTATCCGAATGTCGAAGTCCTCTCCACGGTTGACCCCGGCGGTGAAACACCTGATTGGGACGGCCGCGTCGGATTTGTCCCGACAGTACTCGGCGAGGCAAACATTGATTGCAGTAACGCGGCGGCTCTTGTGGTGGGACCTCCTGTCATGATCAAATTTTCTCTGCCGGTACTTGCCAAACAGGGTATGAGCGACGCCGACATTTATACGAGTCTCGAAAACCGGATGAAATGCGGACTCGGCAAGTGCGGACGCTGCAATTGCGGCCCTGTTTATGTCTGTAAGGAAGGCCCCGTCTTCACACTGGAACAACTCAAGGCACTTCCTGATGATTATTGAAACGGAACGGTCTACCTTATGACGGCATTTTTCCCTGTCTATTTCCATTTTGTTTCAAATTCATAAATACCGGAACCAAGTTGCATCTCAATGGTGCTGATTCCGGCGGGAGAGAGGGCGGGAATGTCCCTGACTTCAATTTTATGCGGTTTCCGTTTCAATGGAATTTGATCCAACAGGACGTCTTCCGAAGTTCCTGCCGTGGGTAAACAAACGGTACAAGTCATATTTGCCGGAATTTTAATGCGGCACTTGAAACGATTATTCTCAATTTTCCACGCGGATTCCATTCGTCCAAGCGGACTATTCCAATATCCTCCTGCCGAGGTTAAATCCTCCACTGGTTTCGGGGCAATGACATAATCGCATGGAGTTCCCTTTGCGTCATCGGCAACATCTGATGTTTGCGGAAAACGTATCCCCGCAACCCGCTGACTGAACCACTCCTGAGCATGGCCGAACATGCAATGATTCATGGATTCGCCGGGACCGTCCCACCGCTCCGAAAGCGTTTTCATATTGTAATGTTTCAGCATATAACCGTAACCCGGTTTTTCCGTGCGTTTGAGAATTGTCCCAATGACGTCATCCCGGTCATTGTCCGAAAGACTTTCCAACAAATAACGGAAAGTCACTTCACCTGTTGTGGGAGCATAATGATCTTCTTCCAAACGTTTCAACAAATGCGGAAATGGATTTGAAATGTTTGTCTCACTGTACAGTTTCAATGGAAGGGAGAACGCCAATGCCGCCTGCGAACCGGCCGCAATCATCCCGTCCGGTTTTTCGTATGCCTTGAGATAATCCTTTTTCGCTTGTTCGGCGAGTTCCGTGTACTTCTGTTTTTCATCGGGAACCGGCGTTATTTCGGCGTAAATGACGGCATCCAGATAGAATATTGCCGTCGCCGTCAGTTCGCCGGGAGTCCATTGAGAATAACCGGCATGACCTTTTTGTGCAGACCAGTCATACCAATCGCCAAGCCCGGCTTTGACAAGTCCCTTGTCGTTTCGTGACGCCGCAAGATAGTCAATGTAACGCTTCATCGTTTCCCGTTGCCGAGTAAGGATTTCGCGGTCGCCATAGACATAAGCCAGTTGCCAGGGAAGTAAAACGGCGGCACTTCCCCATTCGGGAGACTCAAAAAAACCATGTCGAAAACGGGTATATTCCGGCGCGATGTCGGGAACAAGTCCGTTATCGAGTTGGGATTCCGTCGTATCGCGGCAGATTTTTCGGTAGAGGTTCTGGACGTCATAACGGCTCATAATGGACGGTCCCATCAAATGCGACACTTCCAGCCAGCCCAGTTTTTCACGATGCGGACAATCCGTCAGCACACTTTGCAAATTACTTCGCACTGACCGGTCAATCATGGCATCAATTTCATTGAACATCTCATTGCTGCAATGAAACGTACCGGCTTTTTCGGACGCGCTCGTGGTAAAATCCGCCTCAATAGCAACAAGTGTCGGCAAATCACGGTCGGTTTCCGTGCGGTCTTCTGAACGAACGGCCCCTTCAATACAGAGATACTGAAATCCGAAGTAGCTGAATTTCGGGAGAATGATTTCCAGCTTTTTATCCGGCAAATCGTCCGCCTTTTCCAGCGGCAGACTTTGACCGGTCCCGGCGAGAGTGTAAGTATAGCTATGTCCTTCCCAGATTCGGTCGGCAAGTTCCCCCGTTTTGACGGTAACTTTGCTTCCGGCGGGACCATGCAGCAAAATTCGCGGTCGCCCGGAGAAATTATAACCGAAATCCGCAAGATATTGTTCGTTTTTCAGCCGTTTCACACGGACGGGCTTCAACGTTTCGGCAATCACAACCGGCGGAGCCTCTTGGGCGCGAAGTGTTCCGCCGGGACTGTCCGCAAGTGTTACCGGTTTCCAACCGGTATCGTCAAAACCGGGCAAATCCCAGCCTGCCTCCACTCGTGTTGCGTCAAAATCCTCACCGCCGTAAACACAGGAAAAAACAATCGGCCCCAATGTACACCGCCATGAATCCTCCGTTGTCACTGTTTGACTTGTTCCGTCCTCGTAAAGAATTTCGAGTTGTGCAATCAGCTTGGGAAGTCCGAAGGAACCGGTGAATTTCACATATCTTCCGCCCGGAACGTTGTACATGCCGTTTCCCAAAAGCACACCGAAAACATTTTCCCCGTCACGAAGATTTGCTGTGACATCATAACTGCTGTAGAGACATGTTTTCCGGTAGTTTGTCCACCCCGGGTCAATGAAGGACTGTCCGACTTTCGTACCATTGAGCCGCAATTCATAGTGTCCGAGTCCGCAAATATGCACAAATGCCGATTTCACCGTTTGGGCATTCCCGACATGAAAACTCTTTCGGAAAGCCGGAAGCGGATCGGTATTGCTGCGGTCCATCGAAATCCATTTTGCCTTCCACGGAGTCTCTTCAAAAATTCCGGTGACAAACGATGCCGGTCGGAAAAGTGACGAAACCTGTCCGCGATGATTTCGGACTTGAACATTCCAGTAATATCTCCGTGACGGACTTAATGTTTTACCGGCGTATTCCACTTCGACACA
>JAISQK010000200.1 GCA_031274255.1 Planctomycetaceae bacterium
TATTCCATTTTGTTGCATTATTGTTTTTGTCCTCCGTATTTTTTTGCGGATGCCATCACAATCCACAGGGACGAATCGAAGTCAGTGGAACCGTAACATTGGATGGAATTCCGCTTCAAGACGGTAGCATCAGTTTCGAACCGGCAGGTTCACAAACTCTCAAAATCGTGAGCGGCGCGCAAATTGTCAATGGCAAATACAAATTGCCTGTTCAGACAAGTTTGGTGCCGGGTGAATACAGCGTTCGGATTGTGTCGGATAAATTGACCGGTAAGATGATTGAAACGTCAATGGGACCGGCACCGGAACGATTGGATGTTGTTCCGCCGGAATTTGGCTCGTTATCGACGCAAAAAATCACCGTTGGTGAAACCGGAAAACAGATTTTCGATTTTGATATGAAATCGAAATGATTCCTATAGAACAGGCTTCGGTGTTCCAATGGGGATTCCGGTTTTCAGAGTCTGAATTCATCAAAACGGACAGAAATCTTCCGTCAAGAACAAGGAATGAAACTGGAATTTACCGTAAAAAAACCGATCCGATGCTGTCATTTGGTGTCACCGTTGACATGTTCCCGGATTTTTGCTATACTTATGTGTCAGTAGCGAAGGGAAGTCTGTTTGTTATCCATCAAGTGAAAACGGAAAAGATAACATTTAGAAGATCGTCGCACAACAAATCGGGGGCGAACCGGGTTCGACCGGGCTTGTGAAGTGCAGGTTGCGTGTCGTGGTTGGTCAGCAGGCCACGTAAAAAGCAGACCACTAAATTCAATTGCCGAGCCTAAACTCGCAATGGCTGCCTAAGAAAAGGCAACCCCGGACTTGTGCTGTTGCCGAAGCGGTGCATGTTCCGGTCGTCATTTCGGATCGTCTCTGATCATGTCAGATAAAGCAGAGATTAAATATTGTTTCTGAACCGTTGCGGTGTCACCTTTGCCTCACTGGGGATACTGTAATCAAATGAAATGCGGGGATACACACGTAGACGCTTGTATGGAACGGTTACGGGACGCGGGTTCAATTCCCGCCGCCTCCATTGTTTTTTGGACAAAGAACCGTTTTGGGACAGGGAACAGGAATACCGATCAGGATTTTCCGTCATGTATGACCGGTTTGGGGTGATTGCCGTCGTGGAACATGATGAAAAGCTCCTTGTCATCCGGCGTTCCGAAACAGTGATTGCACCGCGGAAACTCTGCTTTCCGGGAGGCGGCATTGAGCCGGGAGAAACACCGGAAGAGGCTCTTGTCCGTGAGTTCCGCGAAGAACTGGGATGTATGATTCTCCCGAAACGTGAAATCTGGCAGAATGTCACACCGTGGAATGTCCACCTTCGCTGGTGGACGGCGTCGCTTTCGGAGGTGTCCGAGCCGTTACTGCCGAATCCTCGTGAAGTGGAAGCTTACGACTGGATGACGCTCGAAGAATTGATGAATCATCCCGACCTTCTGGTGAGTAACCTTCCGTTTCTCCATTTCTATGCCGCAGCGATTCGGTAAAATCACAAAAGCCTTTTTCGCTTTGGAATTTTAAGACATTTCATGCAGTAGAGATACTTATGACATTTTCAGAAAAACTCGAAGCAGCCGTTCGCGAGAAAAAAAGTCCTGTTCTTGTCGGACTTGATCCCCGGTACGAAATGCTGCCCGATGAGCTTAAGCTTGCCGACCCTCATCCTGAACCGGAGAGGATTGCCGCGGCATTCGGAAAATTCTGTTACGGCGTGATCGACACGGTGGCACCGCTGGTTCCGGCGGTCAAACCGCAGATGGCGTTTTTTGAACAGTACGGTTCAATGGGATTGTTCACATTGGAACATGTCATTAATTACGCCCAAAGTCAAGGGCTGCTTGTCATTCTTGATGGAAAACGGAACGATATCGGCACCACCGCGGAAGCGTATGCCGATGGTTTGATTGGACCGGGCGGCACAAGCGTCTGGGGGGCCGATGCGTTAACCGTCAGTCCCTATCTCGGTGATGACAGTCTGGAACCGTTCTGTCAAGTCGCTCGGAACCGCGGCGGCGGAATCTTTGTTCTTGTGAAAACATCGAACAAAGGCGGTGCGATGATTCAAGACCTCATTGCGGAAGGGAAACCGGTTTATCGGCACGTGGCGGAATATGTCGAATCGCTTAATGCAACATCTGATACAACAAATGGTTACGGTAACATCGGAGCGGTGGTGGGGGCGACATGGCCGCGGCAATTGGCGGAACTTCGTGAAATCATGCCGAAAACATGGTTTCTCGTGCCGGGGTACGGAAGTCAGGGAGGTGCGGCAAAAGATGTCGCCGAAGCATTCGACGCAAATGGTCTTGGGGCGATCATCAACAATTCACGGGGAATCAATTTCGCATACAAAAAGGGGCCTTTTGCAGGTAAGTTTTCCGATTGGCGTGATGCCGTCCGTGCCGCAACAGAAGAGATGACCGTCCGGCTTCGGGCGGAAACCACTGTCGCAAAACTGTTGTAATGTATTCAATTTTCCAATGACTTTACAATCCGGCGGATCGGGGGTATGCTGAAAGGACTATGGCATCAGAAGAGAAAACTTTCACCTGCATCGCCCGAAATGAGGCGGATTCAGATAAACTCGGTCAGGCTCTTGCGGAATTGCTGCCCGACGGCGCGGTGGTTGCGCTCATCGGAACGCTTGGTGCCGGAAAAACGAGACTCGTTCAGGCCGTCGCGGCGGCTTCGGGCGTACCGAAATCGGCAGTGTCCAGTCCCACATTTGTCCTCATTCACGAGTACGATGAAGGGGACAGACCGATCTATCACTTCGACGCTTACCGCCTTGATGACGAGGAAAGTTTCCTTAAATTGGGAGCGGAAGAGTATTTCGAGGGATTCGGTCTGTCGTTCATTGAATGGGCGGACAAAATTCCGCATGCCATGCCGGAAAACCATATTGAAATTCAAATCGATATTCTCGGAAATTCTGAGCGGCGGTTTCGAATTTCAGTCCGAGGAAACTGCTATAATGATTTTCTTGAACAAATTGCAAAAAAATTTTAATAATGGCGTCGGCTGCACTTGATGATTCATTTCAAAAATGATAATCTGGTAGACTGTAAGCGGTATGGTCGGTTCTTTGGAGCTGTTTTTCCGCCGCTTTGATTAAGAAGACTTTTTTCACTGGAATGGTGCTTGACAATGAATCGGACTCGACTTTCCTCTTTATTACTCTGTTTTGCTGTTTTTGGATTTGCCTTTCACGCGATTTCACCGATGTGCCGAGCGGATGACGCCGGTTTGGAGACGCTGAATCAGGCGATGGAACTGAAGTTTTCCTCGCAGTCGATTCCGGATTTCGATAAAGTCATCCGGCTCTGCGAAAAAGCGGAGGAAGAAGGACTCAGCGGTGAAAATCTGGAATTTTGTCATCAGATTCTCGGCGCGACGCACCTTTTGAAGGGGAAAATTGTCGCAGAACTCATCATTGAGCAGTTCGGCACCATTCGGGAATGGCGGCAGATTCGGAAGTTGGCACTGGACGATTTGAATGCTGCGGTGAAGTATCTCCCGGACCAGTCCGCGGCGTACCTTTTCATTGCCCGTTTGAATCTTCTGCCGGAAGGCGACAGGGACATCGCCAAAGAATCGGTCGAAAAAGCGGTTCAGTACGCGGAAGATGATCCCGTCACTCAGGCGGACGCCATGCTTCTCAAGGCCAATATGGAAGAAGACCGTGAAAAACGAGTTGTTCTGCTTCGGGAGGCCGTGAAGTTGATTCCTGATTCACCGGAAGCTCTCACGGCGATGGGAGGGGCGCTTTTCGATGCGGAACAGGCGGACGAGGCGATCGAAACCCTGAAAAAAGCGTTGGAACTCGAACCGGACAGCCCCGTAACGCTCGGAATGATGATCCGGATTCTTTCTTCGCAGAAGAAATATGACGAAGCACTCAAGGTTCTGGAAACGCTTGACAAAATCACGCCGAATTCCCCGTTTGCGATGCTGCAGCGGATGGATATTTATCTTGAGTTGAAAAATTTTGATGAAGCGTTAAAAATTATCAATACGTTAAGGGATCGTGCTCCCGGCGACCCGTTGATTCTGCTCCAACGTGCGGCCGTCTATGCAGAAAAGAAAGATTATAACGCTGCGATGAAAGATGCGGATTCCGCGTTGCGGCTTGCCGAAGAAAACAGTGAAATGGAACAAAAAGTCATCTTTTTCAAAGCGTCACTTTGGGCACAGCAGGAAGATTATGCAAAGGCAATTGATTTCATCAAAAAAATCCTAGACAAGAAAAAAGATAAAGATCATGTGAAAGAAAAATATCAGGAATTTTTGATTCAACTTTACCTGAAAGCTCAGGTGAATACCAAAGTTCTTGAAATTACGGACAAATTTCTTGCTCAAAATCCTGAATCCCTTGAAATGCTCCGGTTTCGGGGGGACGCTCTCCTCGGACTTGGACGTCACAAGGAGGCCATTGCGGAGTACGAGAAATTGGTGAAAATCACTCCGGAGGACGAAGGGGTCCTGAACAATCTTTCCTGGGTGCTTGCGACCACACCGGAAGACTCTCTCCGTGACGGAAAGCGTGCTTTGGAACTTGCTCAAAAATCATGCGAATTGACGGACTACAAAATGCCGCATATTCTCAGCACACTTGCCGCAGCTTATGCGGAAACAGGGGATTTTGACGAGGCACTGAAGTGGATCAGCAAGGGATGTGAACTGGCTGTCGAGGCGGAATATGATCAGGCGGAACATCTTGAGCAGGAAAAAGCGAGTTACGAGGCCAAAAAACCGTGGCGTGAGAAGCTCGAAGAGGATCAACCCGACCCGTCTGAAACGCAGGAGACGAAAAAGACCGATTCGGATTCCGCTGAAGAAAAAAGTACGGAATCAAAATAGATATTTTACCGAAATGTGGGTCTTTCTCCGTTTTTTTGACAAAAATGTAAGGAAGTCTCTTTTAAGAGAGAAAAATTGATTTATAATGGAGTTTTTCATAAGGCGAGACAGGTCTTGGTGGCTCATGCCATACCGGTCTCACTCAAAACCATAAAAGTCATCTATTTTACAGGAAATCATGGCGGAAAACACGTTGAAAAATTATCCGACACCAAGTGTCCAACGGTTGCCTGCATACTTGCGACTCCTCAAGGAACTGAAGCAACAAGGGGAGAAATTCGTTTCCTGTACGAGAATAGCGGATGAATTCGGTCAATTGAGCGTTCAAATCCGTAAAGACCTTGCCATGACAGGGATCATCGGACGTCCGAAGGTTGGTTATGATGTTGACGATCTGATTCAAACTATTTTGGCGTTTCTTGGTTGGAATAATCAAACAACAGCGTTTCTGGCGGGGGCGGGAAGTTTGGGCAGTGCGATACTCGGTTATGAAGGATTTGTGGAACATAATCTGGAAATCGTGACGGCGTTCGATACCGATCCGAGAAAAATCGGAACAAAAATTCATAACCGCCTTGTTCGGCATAGTGATGAAATCATTGCTTTCGGAAAAAAGCATCCGGCGGATATCGGGATATTGACGGTTCCGGCCGTTGCGGCGCAGCAGGTGGCGAACCTTTTTGTCAATGCCGGGGTCCGTGGAATCTGGAATTATACTCCTGTACGGCTGGAACTGCCGCCGCATATCGTCTGCGAACAAGTCAAACTTTCCGCCAGTTTTGCGGTTCTTTCAAGTTCGCTTCGAAGCCGTTCCAATTCCAGACCGTAGTGTGAA
>JAISQK010000261.1 GCA_031274255.1 Planctomycetaceae bacterium
TTTTATCAGATAAGGGAACAAAAATTATCAACTTTCTCTATTTTACCAAAAATATGGTTTTGTGAAGTCCGAAAGGAAAAATTTTTGACTTTTTTTAACAAAATTTCGATATTTTTACCGCTCCCGATGGTCGCTGGGAAGCGTGCCGCTTCACCGCATATCGCAAGCGGTTGGAAAAGATTGTCCGTCGGAAGTTGTCAGAAGATGGTGTCCTCGTCCGCGGCGGAATGACGGGCAATACGGAAACCGATGATGTTGGAACATGTCTCCGGGTTGGCACTGTTACGGTAGGCCGATCGTGTCGCTTCAGCGCCGAACTGCCAGGCCCCGCCGCGTAAAACCCTCGCGCCCCCCTCTTCCGGCCCCGGCGGATCGTCTTCCGGCGGATTCTGCTGATAGTAGAATTCACTGTACCAGTCGTAACACCATTCCATCAGATTGCCGTGCATGTCGTAGAGTCCCCAGGCGTTCGGTTTTTTCCGGGCCGCAGGATGCGTTTCCATCTGAGCGTTGTCGTAATACCACGCGTACTGACCGACATCAAGCACAAGATCGCCGAAACACCAGGGAGTAATACTTCCCGCACGGCAGCAGTATTCCCATTCCGCTTCCGTCGGAAGCCGGTAACCGTTCCCGCCGTGAATGGCGACCGAGGCGTCTTCAATCGTCAGATTCGGTTTCCGCTTGCGGACATTCAATTCGTAATACGGTTCGATCCCCTCTTTTTCGCTGAGTTTGTTACAGAACTCCACCGCGCCGTACCAGTTGACATTATCAACCGGGTTGGCCGGATTGTCCACCGACGTGCTGGGATTGTATTCCATCACCGTCATAAACTGCTCCTGAGTCACCTGGGTGACGCTCATGAACATGGAATGAGTGATCTGAACACGGTGCTGCGGTTTCTCATTGTTCCGCATGAATTCATCGGAATCATGCGACCCCATGTAGAACTTTCCGCTTGGAATCCGCCGCAGTTTGATGCCGATGGAAGTGGTCTGCGCGGTGAGTTTCTCGATTTTTTCCTGAAGTGTTCTGGCTTCGGGATCGTTCGCTTTGAGTTCCGCGTAACGCTGCACACAGGACAACAGCGTGCTGTACTGTTTCGACGAAATGGCATTGCGGATTTCACGCACGAGACTGTCCACTTCGGTGATGTACTCGCTGGCTTCCGCGTAGATTTTCTTCATTTCCTCATCCACAAGAACTCGCGGCACCTGTTCCAGAACCTGCTGAACTTTCTCGTATTTCTGAGCTTCCATGAAATACTTCGCCTGCGTGACGACATTTTCCGAGTAAGCCCGCAATTCACGGCGTTCTTTCTGAAAAATCGGAAGATTCGCTTTCGCCCATTCCCGGAACCTGGAGAACTCCGGATGCGCAATGTAAATCATTTGCTTCAAATAACTGATCGCCCGGTCATGTCCGCAGAGACTCCGCAGCTTGATGATTTGCTTCTGCTGAGCGATGAGATGTTCCATCAGCTTTTTCTTGAGTCCCTGAAGGTCGGCCCCGCATTCACGGCATTTCACCGCATCCGCCGAATTGAGTGCCTGACACGCAAGACACGGTTCGTCGAGTGTCTTGCCGCATTTGGGACAGACCCGTACCGGTGCCGCCAAAATGGTGCCGCAATGCGGACATTTGCGTTCAAAAGCCGTCTGTTGTCCGGCGTGCTGTTCCGAAGGGAATTCTTCCAGGGCAGTTGACATTGTTTCAGAGAAATTTTCTTCAGGAGGTGTGAAAGGGTTAAATCCGGGAAATCATGGTGCGGTCCGGTCAGCCTTGGGGATTCGCCGTGACGTTCGGAAGTCTTCGGCAAATCCTTTCTTGTGATTGATTTTTCTTTGTCCATTCAACATATTTAGCGGCATCCTCAAAAAATATTTGAGTGTTCTTGCAAAGAGGCTGTTTTTGAATCTTTTTCTGAATATCAAATATTTACCGGAATCCGCAAGCCGCATTTTCTGAATTTCCAGGTGTTTGGCTCATTTTGAATTTTGCACTTAATCTTTTTTCTGTTTTTAACCGGAAACGTACTCCCTCAAGTATAGGTCACAAATTCACCATTTTAGCGAAAAGGTAACGATTCTCGTCATTCCGATCACTTTTCCAAAGAATGGCGAGAGACCTTGAGAGAATTGAATATTTATGGATAATAAGAGTTGTGATTGTAAGAATTTGTCGACGAAAGGAGTTTGCCTGTGCATGTTGCTGCTTCCACACGCTGTTATTCAGAGCTTTCCCTCAAAGAATCGCTGGGAAAACTTGCCGATTTGGAATTTTCGGCATCGGAAATCGTCATCGGAAAGAAAGCGGAAACGAAATTTTTCCCTGAAGATGACGAAGCGGAGACCTTTGAGAATTATGTTTTGCTTTTCCGTGCCTCACGGAGAGTCGCTCCCACCGCGATTTATCTGGACATCGAACCGGATGATCCGGAATTTATGGAACGGTTCCGCTTCACCTGCGAATTAGCCAAGACGGTCAAAGTCGTTCAAATCACAATCCGATCGTCGCTTCTCGGCACACCCTTTAATGAAGAAGTGGAGCGTTTGCGCCAATTAACGCAAATGGCGGTTTTGGACGGTTTGATTATCGGAGTCGCCACAGAACAGAAACGGATGTCGGAAGATCAGGATTCGCTCCGGAGTTTTTGCAAAAGCGTCCGCGACCTGACCATCACGCTGGACCCGAGCCATTTCATTTTCGGACTTCCCAAGCCGCGGGAATTTGATGCGATTCTGGAGTACGTCACTCATGTCCGGATGCGGGACACCACAAAAGACAAGTTTCAAATTCAGGTCGGTCAGGGAATTCAGGAGTACAGCCGGTTTGTGATTCAGTTGGAAAAAGTCAATTACCGAGGTGCTCTTTGCGTCGATCTGGCGGAACTTCCCAAACTCAACCATGATGCTGAAATGCGTAAAATGCGGCTTTTGCTCGAAAGTCTGCTATGAGACATTGACGCGGGCGCCGTCAAGAGGCCGATGCGTTACCGGTGCAGGAAAACTCCGGTTCCAAAAGACCGTTTTCCTGATACCACCGGACCGTCTGATGGATGCGGTCGGCAAAGGAACACTGCGGGGCAAAGTGGAACTGTTCCCTTGCTTTTTGACCGCAGCACACCCAGTTGTGACGGGCTTCCACGGCCTTGTCCCAGTCAAAGGGCTGATCTTTTCCTGTCGTGCGTTTCAGAAACTCGTAATAGGACGACACCGCCAGGACCACCAGCGGCGGACACCGCAAGGTCAGCGTCCGCTTGCGGCCGAGAGCATGTCCGACTTCCTGTCCCAACTCCGAAAGCCGTAATGTTTCGACCGTCACGCCGAAGTAAACACCGTATCCGCAATTTTTGGGCGTCAAACTGTCCGGCTGAAGCCGCTCGCCGGACTCCGCCGCCAGGAGAAGCAGTTCCACGAGATCCTCCACGTGAATCCAGGAATATCTTTTGTCATTCCAGCCGGGAATCGGGCAAAGTCCCGTCTTTTGGATGGTTCGGAACAGTTCCAGATTCATCAAATCCGTGTCGCCGAAGACAATTCCGGGACGCACCACTGTGACAGGAATCCTGTCGGAAACGGAAACCAGCACGTGTTCGGCGGCGAGTTTGCTCTTGCCGTAACGGGAAATCGGCTCCGGAATTTCCGTTTCGCGTTTGAGTTCCCCCGATTGAGACGGTCCCATGACGGCAAGCGACGAAACGTAAATCAAAACAGGAGGCTTGGGACATTTTTTCGTCACGGCGTGAATCAGATTTTCTGTTCCGCCCTGATTGACCTCCAAAAATTGCTCGAGATTTTTAGCACATGTCCGTCCGGCAAGGTGAAAAATGATGTCAATCTTGAGATTGTCCAGTACCGACTCCATTTCAGATGGAACACAGATGTCGCCATAAGATAAGCGTACACGAGAATCCGCAAGTCTTTCCGCAGAAGACGCCGGACGGACCAGACAGGTGACCTCCTCTCCCTTTTCCGCCAGCCGTTTCGCCAAATGCGAACCGATAAACCCGCCGGCACCGGTAATCAATACTTTTTTCATAACCCGCTCAATACAAAAAAGCCGTATCCCTTTTGAATACACGTGTTTATTGTATCGTCGTGCCATTTCAAAGTAAAGTGACAAAAAACAAAAGATTTTTAGAATTTTCCGCTCACACTCAAGCGGATTTCCTCTAAATATTATTCTGTTGATGCCGTATTTTTCACTGTTTTTCCGAAAATAATTATTAAAACCACATCAGCCGAGTCCTGCTTGTTTTTTCAGGAAACCGTATCGGCATCAGCTTGCAGAAGATTCTTGTCATGTCGGAACGGTACGATTTTCTCAACGTAACTTGATGATAATCATTTGTCATTGGAGGTAATTTTACATATTTTTCTTTTTACGTTGTTTTTTGTCTTGTCTCGCTGACAATATTGTGTAAAATAATTTTATCACCACTTGAGATTGACCGTTTTTTCGCAGAAACAATAGAACTTTTCTGACGGACAATCGCAGTGTGATCAATGGACCGTTGCCGTAATTTTGCGGCAAATATCAACAAAAATTGCTTTACAGCGGTTCCCATAAAAAATGTCGGAACCAATGTCAAGGCAGTCACAACCCTTCTGAACTTACTAAAGAAAGGAAAAATCTTAATGAAAAACAGGTTTTTCACAACCACCGTCTCTGCTCTGTTCATGACATTGGTCATGGCGTTTGCCCGTGCCGCCAACGCAGATACGGTTTACCTCGGCACCAACAATCCGGAGGCTTGGGGAACGCTTTACTCCGATGTGGAAAGTGAAGCCTACTTCCAGCACGTGTACAACAGAGGGAGCGGATTTCAAGTGTACAATCCCTCCACCGGCCGGTATGATGACACAATCACCGGCGGTTCTCTCAGTGCGGATGGAAAGAATGTGTTAGGGAAGACTTTAATCAATAACAATCTTTCCGGTTCCCAGGCCAGAAAAGTGGACACATGGGAATATCGGCGCGACCTCCTCGTGGATTACCTCAAGAACGGACTCGGCAGTAACCCGATGGATGCCAATTCGAACAATGCAGGGACGACTCCCAACCGGGGGGCACTCGCCACTTGGGAACATGCGGTTCAAACGGTTTCAGATTCCTCGCAGGCTTACGGAAGTCTTTATGGAAAAGGCGCCCACACCATTGATGCTGTCGGCGGTGCTCTCAGTGATGCGATTAAGAATCAGATGCTGCCTTCGAGGGAGGATACCAAGATTCTGACGTCAACCGCCGGGCGGCCTGCCAATGGGGCCAACGGCGGCAATTACGGAAATAACTGGACCTATAACCCGTCCTCCGACAAGTTTACGAGTGGTAACGGGGTCACTCCCAGCAACGGTATCGAAGACCAGAACACAGGGATCTATGCCTTTGTGACCGGTTTCTCCTTTAACGCCGCCGACGAAGCCAACTTCATCAAGGGTTGGTTTTCCGTGCTCGGCAGTTTTCTCGGTGTCTATATTAATGGAGAATACGTTGACGGAAGCCTTCTCGGATTGAGTTCGAATTACAATAATTCGTGGTGGTTCAGCACCTACGATCTGAACATTGACTTGTCCGCTCTTTATCAGGCCGGTATTCTGCGGGAAGGAAACAACAATATCGCCTTTTTGATTGACAATATCCCGGTCGAGTACTTGGGAAGCGCCTATGCGACGGATGGCGGTGACGGACTTCTCGGCTTTGCTTCCGGTATGTACCAGGAGTACACCAGGAATCAAACTCCGAATCCGGGAGACCCCGGTACGGGAGCAGTCCCGGAACCGGCCGGCGTTCTCCTTTGGGCGTTCGGGAGTCTGAGTGCGATGGGGATTTCCGTTTTCCGCAAACGCCGCGGAACGGAGATGGCCGTCTGAGTCTGAAGGAAGCGGGGCAACGTGACGTTGCATCCGGTTGCCTTCGGCCTCCTATTATCCGCTTCACGTTGTTCCGCTCACCAAATACTAGCGACCAACGGGAGCGGGTTCACGGCTTTCGGAGCGGCAGCTCCTACTGGGATCCAACGCCCTCGCGTTGGCCCGCCGGAGGCATTTTTTATAAGTCCTATGCGGGAAACGGTTCATGAAGTCACGTCAGGATAACCCGGATAGCTTTCCTTCCAATTTTTTTCCCT
>JAISQK010000319.1 GCA_031274255.1 Planctomycetaceae bacterium
CCGACGCATTGGCGACACTCTTTTTTGCCTCCGTAACGGGATTATGCACCTACAAGTTGATGATGGGACGACAATTTGTCCTCCCGAAAGCGGATATGCTAACGGCAATAATCAATAATAAATAATAATATGTTACGCATGATTATCATCCTCTGTTTAGATGGTTTGTACTGTCTTTTGGTAAGTTGCCTTAGGGCGGTTTTTATGGTGGTTGACTTTCTCCTGCAACTGATATGGGACGATAATAATAAATATAGATATTAACCCGCTCCCCTGCATCAAAAAAGAAACGCAGGGGAAGCACAAACAACAAAAGTAATAACAATTAAAAAAGTAATTTGTATGAAGACAAAGCAACATACAACGGGTATTCCTCCCTGAACGCCCCGGAAAACATGAGAGAGATTTTTTCTATCTCCCAAATGATGAAACCCATCTCAAGAGAGATAGAGCTACAAACTCAGTAGATTTGGCTCCTCGTTCTGGTCCTGATTGTTGTTTTTGTCTGGCTCGGTTGGGAATTTTTGTTGGTGATGATTCCAATCATCCTTTTTTCATTATTTCCCGCAATTTTGCTTTTCGCTGCATTCCGCCCATGTCAGGATAGAGAATTTCGAGAAGTTCAAGAGCTTTTGCCGCTTCCTGACGCTTGCCTCGCTTGAGTAAAATCCTCAGCATGGCCTCTTTGGAATCCCACCACAGTTCAGATTGCGGAGCGGTTCGCGACTCAATGGTCTGCCATATTCGGGTTGCGTTGTTTAAAGCCGTTTCCTCCTCCGGCTGTTCGAGTAAAACCTGTCCCAGTGAAACAAAAATTTTCATATTATCAGGATATTTTTTCAATAACGCCTGAAATAAATGGACACTCTCCCGGATTTGACCTATTTTCGCCAATCCTACGGCGCGGAGCCGTTCAAGTTCCTGAATCTGTTCGGAAGAAAGGTTGGCTTTCTGTGAATCAAGTGTGTCGATCAGTTGAATCTGCATCATGGTGAGAGTTTTTTGCGTTTTCTGACTTTCCAAAGGCGTCATCTTCTCCAGATTGTCAATGGCCGCAAGAACAATCCCCGGTTCAATCTGCTGAATCTTCGTCAAATTCCGTACCGCTTCCTCAAGCCGTCCCTGACCTGCCAGCGAACAGGCAAGGAGTGATTCCGCGGCGGCTTTCCATGTGTCCGCCGCGACCGTATGATTTTGTATGGCTGTTTTCAGGAGTTTTTCCGCACCGGAATAATCTTTCGCCCGAAACTGGAATTGCACTGCTTCCAACAAGCATTCCGCATCGGCATCGTTCCAGACAGCGGTGAGATTCCCTTGTGAGTCCGCAATCCGTCCGAAAAACCACATTGCCGCTTCCCGGTTGGTTTGTACGTCTTCACTATTTTCACTATTCTTACCGGAAAAACAGCGTTTTGCAGTCTCCAGTGCCGTTTTCGCCAACGGTGACCGGTTCGGGATTGGAGCAAGGAACCGAATGGCCTCTTGATATTCTTTTCGATTTTCAAGGAGTAACGCGGTGTCAAGCCGGAGCTTTTCCGCATGAGGGGACTGCGGCCATGTCAGAAAATGCCTTTCCAGCAGTTTGACGTACTCCGAAATGTCGAGCGTCTTATGTTCCACGAGCTTTCCCGCGTGAAAAATACTCCATAAATCCACGGTTTCCGCTTCAGGATTGTCGGAAAACCGTGCGGCAAGTTCCTGAAACCGCCGCAGTGTCTCCTGCTCCAGCGAAATGAGATTTTCCGCTTGGGATTCCTGAGCCTGTAAACATAATTTGTGGACAAGAAGTCCTGATTTTTTGCCCAGCCGGAACGCTTCCGCAGGATTTTCTTTTTTCGCCGATTCTGCCGCCTGATCGTAAAGCCGGATTGCTTCCGCGGTTTGTCCGGCACGGAACGCCGCGTCTCCCCGTTGCTCCGCGAGCCGTGAATCTCCGCTCAAAAAATCGTCAAAATGCGACAAAAGAAGCTGGGAACGGTGTCCCCAGTACGGTCCGAAAACGTTCTCCAGCGACTGCGTTTGTTCAAGGATTTGATTTTGCCGCAATTCCGGCTGACTCTTCTCCTTCCAGAGTTCCAAATATGTCTGAAGCCGGGCGAGTTCAAAATGCGGCGAAACATTCGGCGAAACGCCGGCATTTTCGATTCGCGTCAACGCCTCTTTCGCGTCACCGTCCGCCAGAGCGAGAAGCACCGACTCGGCCTTTGCGCGAAGGAGAATTTCCTGCGGCGGATTCTTTTCCAGCAGTTTTTGGAGAATCGCCGCGGATTTTTTGGTGTCGCCGAGGAACCGGTTGGCCTGAATGCCGTCGAGCCACGCACTCCAGAAAGCCGGATCCTCCGTTGAAATCCCGATCAGTTTGTCCAAAACCCCGGCCGCCTGTTGCAGTAAATCCACCCGTTCCGCCGACATCTCCGGGTGACAAAGTGCCAGATTCATCAAAATCGTCCCCTGCCGGAGTTGAAAATGCCGCGAAAGCGAAAGATACTGCTGAACCGTTTGCGCGTCGGCTGTTCGGACTTTTTCCTGAAGGGACCGAATGTTCCGTTCCGCGGTTTCCTCCGCGTGACGCAGAATTTCTTTCGCCGTATCCGTTGACGCCGCCGTAAATTCCGATTCGAGACGCAAAATCTCCGCGTATTGCAGCTCCGAAAGAAGTCTCTGAAGTGTCAGGAGCGGCTGATAAGGATTCGTGATTTCCGCCGTTTCCCACGGCCGGCTCACTTCCTGAATTTTCGCGTGAACCGCTGTCCGGCTCTGCGGCGGGACGGTGAGAAGCTGTGAAGTCAATATCCGCAACAATTCACGGGCATAACCCGCCTTTTGCTGCGGAGCGGTCGGCTGACGGATTTTCCGCTTGCAATAGAACTCCGCCGTCTCATAAAAACCGAGATTTTGCAGTCCGGTCAGGAAATCGGCTTCACTTTTGCCGAGAAGATCAACGGTCACGGAGTCCTGAAGGTTCCCTTCCATCCCCGATGCGGCGGAAATCAATATCAGACCAATCACACCGGCGATGCCCTGAATTTTTCTCATGACGGTCATATCCCTCTTTATTCCTCTTTTCCATTCGGTCGCGAGCCGCCAACGCAAGGGCGTTGGATCCCTGTAGGCTCACACTCACTTCGTTCGGTTCGCTTTCCGTTGGATAATCTTTCCAACCGCTTGCGAATGTGCGGTGAAGCGGCACGCTTCCCAGCGACTAACAGGCTGAGGTTCGTTCCTTTATCGGGGCGGAAGCATTACTGGTAAACTCTTGTGATAAAACGAGTTATGGCGATATATTTCCGTACAGAAAACAAACCACCGTGTCATTCTGCGTATTATAGCACGTTTCGGAAACCTGTATATGGTTACATTTCGGCGTTAGTGGTTACAGATTTTGACAGAAAAAGGCAGATTTGGTGAGAGTCTGTCGCGGAGAATTTCGATTTTTGTACAGAGAAATTAACAGCGGAACCTCTTCAAACCTGAGATTGTAAAAGCTACGTTTCGGCAGTTTTTACAGTCACTCTGTCAGGTTTAAGGATGCCTCATGGAATTCTCCACCTTCGCCGTTTGCCGTTCGCTGCCGAAAATCGAGGAACTCGGAGACGGTACTTATCATGTTTCGATCTGGTCGGAAACGGAGCCGGAAATCCGCCTGTGGGCGGTCCGCGGACTTCGGTTTCATGAAAAGTTCCGCACCTTCTGGGTGGAGAACCTGTTTGCCGAAGGAAAGCTGTGCTGCCGGATGCAGCCGGTAGACTGGTTCTTTTTGCGGCATCTTTGCAGGCACGGCAGCAGTACGGTCCAGAGTATTCTGGACGCTCTGACGGAAGACTCTGATTTTCCCGGCTACGGCGAGAGTTACTTTCCGACCTCCAACGCAGAGGACTGCCTTCGTCGAAGGATCAACTTCGCTCTCGAAGAGATCAAAGCGGAGTTTGACGTGAGCCGGAAGTCTGGCCGGTTTGAGCTGATTTTTCACCGGAAGAAAATCGTCTGAGTTTAGACGATTTTTCAAACCCGGTCTGTGCTATACTGACTTCCGCTTTGCGAGGAATCCGCGTGGCCGACGCGGAGAGGGAGTCGCATTTCTCCTCCCATCGGCTGTCCCAGTCCGCAGGTGGACACGAACAGCGGTCATCAATATGTCGCCGGAGGGGCGGAAGGTGTTTATCCTGCCGCTGCCGCCCCTCCGGTTTTTTATCAGTCAGAAAGGATTATTCATGGAATTGAAACAAGACATTTATTCCACGCAGGAAGTGGCCGACCTTCTGCGTGTGTCGAAGCAGGC
>JAISQK010000341.1 GCA_031274255.1 Planctomycetaceae bacterium
ATAACCAAGCGTATAAGCACTTGGAAATCAAACGACCGGGCGTGCGAGACCTGAAAATTGCAATCTTCCAACGGGATAACAGCCGTTGTCGAGGTTGTGGAAAGAAGGTTACTCTCACGTCGTCTCCCATGGACCATCGCGAACCTGTCAACAGCTTTGCCAATCTGATAAACCGGACAATCTACAAACATTGTGTTGGGATTGTCACAGAAAGAAGACCAAGCGAGAAGCGAGTAAGAGAAAATGATTCTTAACGATCAAGAAATATTTGGAAAGCCGGATGCTTGGAAACTTGCACGTCCGGTTTGGGGTTGGGGTCAGGGTGCAATTCCCCGGCCTACACCACCTGGACAATGCACGCTATCAACATTGCAAACTCGTGGAGGGCTTGGCGAAGGAGTTGGGAATCACGTTACAGTTTCTTCCGAGTTATTCCCAGAATTTGAATTGGATGGAACGGTTATGGAAATTGGTCAAGACGAAATGTCTTTACAATATTTACTACGAAACCTTCAAGGAGTTTACTTCGGGTATCAATGATTGTCTGAGACGTGTCGAAACCGATTATCAATCCGAACTCGACACTCTCATGAAACTCTATTTCCAAAAACTTAAAAAGAGACAATTAATGCCGTTGTAAGGTATAACAGCAAAAACCGGAAGCTCTGTTGACATTTTGGGACAAAAAGGGGATAATATCATTCACTTGATTTTATTTTCCGTTTTCCGGCGGAACAATCCGACATAGAATTATCACTTATTTTGCCACTATATAATATGAGTTTACAAAAATCATCCGTTCCTGTTCAGAATACCAAAACCAATCCCAAGCCGCAGACTCCGATGTCTGATGCCGACAAAGTGCTTGGCGGTGTCCGTGAGGTCATGGAAACGCTGGCGATTGCCTTTGTGCTGGCGTTTTTGTTCAAAATTTTTGAAGGTGAACTGTACGTTATTCCCACAGGCTCTATGGCGCCGACGCTGATGGGACGTCACAAGGATGTCGTCTGTCCGGAATGCGGGTGTCCGTATCAGGTGAGTGCCAGCGAGGAATTTGAACCCGGAACAAATGCGTCCGTGTCGTCAAACAGGCATGTGTTGGCCGGAACGTGTCCGCAGTGCCGCTACACGAACTATTTCGGCAGCAATAATCCGGAAAAAAAGGTCTATCCTTCCTACAAAGGGGACCACATTCTCGTCAATAAATATATTATGGATTTCCGCCGTCCGAAACGTTGGGATGTCACCGTGTTCCGCTTTCCCGGCGAGCCGCGGATCAACTACATCAAACGGCTGATCGGTCAGGAAAACGAGACGGTTCAGATTCACAACGGCAATGTTTATGTACGAAAAGAAGGGGAAGACCGGTTTGAGGTCGCCCGAAAAAACGCCGGAGCATTACTGTCGATGTTGCAATTGGTTCACAGCACCGATTATGAAAATCATACGCTTATCGAAGCGGGGGTTCCTCCGCGATGGTCGCAAAATCCGAATGAGCCGCTGGCTTGGGAAACGACGGATTACAAGTCCTATTTTACCCGGCCTTCCGATTCGGTTTCCTGGCTAAGGTATCAGCACCGTTTGCCGTCGTCCGAAGATTGGAGCGAGATCAAACGGGGAACCTATTCACCGGATTCCATGCCGATTCCGCCGCAATTGATCGCGGATTTTACTTCCTATAACACCAGTATTACCCATTCCGCCGACGCAAAGGATTACTACGGCTACGAAAATGCCGGTGCGAGAATCAAAACACGGACAGTCAAAACTGACGGCAAGGAAACGGTTCAGTTTTTATGTTCCCCGATCGCTCTGGATTTGGGCGTCAACTGGGTGAGTGACTTGGCTCTGGAATGCGAACTGACTGTCGAAAAGCCGCAAGGCGTTTTCACAATGGAATTGGTCCGCTCCGGTTTTCGTTTTTTGTGCGAAATAGATCTCGCCACAGGTCAAGCGGTACTTTCCGCACCGGAAGGGCCGGAAAGCTTCAAAACGGTAACCGCAGACACACCGCTCGGTAAAACAGGCACTTGGAAGCTGATGTTTGCCAATGTGGACGACCAACTCCGGCTGTTTGTCGGAGCAAATGAAATCGAATTTGAAAATCATGGCATTTATTCCATTGATCCGTTGCTTCCCCCAACCCAACGCGACCTGACTCCGGCGTCACTCGGCGTCAAAAAGGCTCAGGTGAAAGTGGAACATTTGACCCTCAAACGCGATATCTACTATATTGCGTCCAATATTCATACAAAGAGAGAATTGATCGACTGTGACTTGTTGGAACAGCCTTATTTCCCCGGACTTACAGAGTTGGAACTTCGGCGGCTCATGTCCGATTCTTCACTGTGGCAAGGCTTCGGAAAAACACGCACTATTGAATTTCCGCTCAAAAAAGGGGAGTTTCTCCTCCTCGGTGATAACAGTGCGAAAAGCAAAGACAGCCGTTTGTGGGAAAAAAGCATGTTTCCCGGTGATGATTTCGAATATTATGTCGTGCCGGAAAAACATCTCGTCGGTGAGGCACTTTTCGTCTATTGGCCGCACGGATTCCGTTTTCCCGGTACCGGTTTGAACATCGTCCCGAATCTTTCCAAGATGCGTTTTATCAAGTAAGTAATTGCGTCTTCTGAGGTGAAAATCCGCTTCCGATTTCTCCGGTATGCCGCCGCTGTATCATCTTTTCTTGCTATTAATATAGGCAATCTGCAATAATTATTCCCGGACTGATGAATATTACAAATATCCTATGTAAATATTACGATAGTAGGAAATGTGACGCCAACAAGTTTTTGCCTCCAGTTGTGTTTGGAATAGGAAAATCAGATTCCGAGGTGTGGTTGGAACGTCGTTTTTGCAGCTAAGTAAACTCATTTTATAGGCGAAAGGTGGATTGATGAAAAAAATCACATTCCTGATCTTGCTAACAATTGCCGTTCAGAGTCCCGCGTTGGTGATGAGTCAGACGGGTTACTCTTCATCGCGATCCTCTGCACCGCATCTTGCTCCCCCGAGACACGCAGGGATGGTTCAGGTGGCGCAAAATTTCCAACAGGAGGAAGAAGAATTCCCTGAAAAAGAGTCCGCTCCCGTCACACCGGAAGAGTCGGCTTCCGATTCGGAACAGCCGATTCCTCCGGAGGCACTGTCCCCCGCGATCCCTCCCGCAGTATATCCCACAGCGGAACCCGCTCCGGCTTATTATGTCAATCCTTGTGAAGCCGCAGCTTGTGCTGTCCCGACATGCGGAACATTTGGAAGACACGAGCCGTTTCGGTTTTTCCGTGACGGTTCACGGCTCAAATTACACGCCTGGGCGGAATCGGGGATTTACGTCAACGCCCATGGGGCCAGGTCGCAATATCTTCCGGCCGGAGGCGGATTGGAGGAAAACAGCGGGAACGGTCCGATTCATGCGGCGGGACTGCGAACCACGGATTATAACATGAACCAGCTTTGGGGAAGTCTGACGCGCGAAATGGATTCCTCGAACGGACTGGACTGGGGATTCCAGATGGACATGGTTTACGGAATGACCGGTACATGGGTTCAGTCC
The DNA here is from genome assembly GCA_031274255.1 of Planctomycetaceae bacterium. Lineage (GTDB taxonomy): Bacteria > Planctomycetota > Planctomycetia > Pirellulales > Thermoguttaceae > WRMR01. Next base: position 3,557 of record JAISQK010000341.1, read on the forward strand.
TACAATGACGAGTCGTTCGATTATGGTTGGGGGGAAGGAGATTACGGTCTCGGAATTTTCCAGTTGTACGGAGAATTAGGATATAAAAATCTCAGTGTCAAATATGGAAAATTCGGCACGCCTGTCGGTTGGGAAGCGACGCCGTCCTGGGATAATTTTTTCTACTCGCACTCCTATACTTTCAACATCGTCCCGACCACCCACACCGGAGCATTGGCCGGTTACCAACTGAGTGACGAGTTGAAGCTGGTCGGCGGCTGGTCAGGGGGATTGGAAACCGGTTTCGCCAATCGCTATAATGACAGTTCGCTCATTGCCGGATTCGAGCTTGTCCTTACGGACAAAGCGAACATTTATTACTACATGACTCAGGGACATCAGAAAGACAAACTGCTGAGTAACGGCTCCTATCGTCTCGGTAACAATGGTTTGGATCATAAGTATTTTATTCAGTCCCTTGTGTTTGAGTGGAACGCGACGGATAAACTCACTTATGCTCTGGAGTGGGTATTGAACAACGCGAATCCGACGGGAGGGACGCGAACTTCCGCTTACGGAATCAACAACCACCTGATTTACACTCTCAACGACAAATGGAGTGTCGGATTGCGGGCGGAATGGCTTCGGGATAACGGTGTTTTAGGGTATGCCGATGTGTCGGGGAACGGCGAAAACTCGGATTATGCCGAGCTGACATTGGGACTCAACTTCAATCCGACAGAGAACTTACGGATTCGTCCGGAAATTCGGTACGATCATTCCTATAAAAATGCCATCTTCGCCGGCGGCACGAAAAAGGAACAACTTTCCGGCGGGGTCGGCCTCCTGTTCGGATTCTGATTTTGTCCGCCCTTAACAAAGATTTCCGGTATGATAAAATAGGATGAGCTGACATGTTCACTGGAATAGGCTGCAAACAATCCAAGTCCACCGGAAATCAAAATGACACCATCACTTCAAGGCAAACTCCTTGTCGCGACGCCGGCCCTTGAAGACCCTAACTTCAAGCAGACGGTTGTTCTGTTGATTCAGGCTGCCGAGGAAGGTGTCATCGGTTTGATTCTCAACCGCGTTTCCGACAAACGTATCTCCGACCTTTGGGACACGATTTTCCCGGAATCGGATCACACCTCCGCTTCGCAGCACATCAATTTGGGCGGTCCGGTCTTTGGACCGCTGATGCTCTTGCACACGAGAAAGGAACTTTCCGACCTGGAAATTCTTCCGGGTCTTTACTTTGCCACTCAAAAAGAGTATCTTGAAGAGATCATCAATAACGATATTCAGCCGTATCGGCTTTATCTTGGTCATTCCGGCTGGGGACAGGGACAGCTTCAGCGGGAAATCACCGAAGGAGCCTGGTTTATTGTCCCGGCGTCCGTGCGTTACGCTTTCGATCAGGAAAACGATATTTGGCGGATCGGACTCCACGTTGCGGGATACAACGCCCTTGTTAAAGTCCTCGGACGCCATGATTTCCCGGAAGACCCGACGTTGAACTGAGGATCGGCCGGTCTGTCGTTTGGATTCCGTTTTTAACATTTTTTGACCTTTTGACAGAGAGGGGAATTTCTTATGGACATGAAACGACGTGAATTTCTTGAAACCGCCGTCCTGGGAGCCGGAGCCGCCGTTTTCGGGACCGGATTCGTTTTGGGGGCCGATCGGAAAAAGAACAGGCCGAAAAAGACCTTTTCGACGGACCCGCTTGCGGTTGTGCCGCTTACGGAAAAAGTCTCCTGCACGAGAATCGGTTTCGGGACGGGAATGAGCGGTTACAGACGTTCCAGCGAACTGACCCGCATGGGCGAGGAAAAAGCGGTCCCGCTTCTCAAATTTGCCTACGATCAGGGGATCCGGCTGTTCGACATGGCCGATCTTTACGGGTCGCATTCTTTTGTCGCCAAAGCCCTTGAGGGAAAACCGCGCGACAGTTACACGCTGGTTTCCAAGTTATGGTATCACGGCGGACTCGAAAAGATTGACGGGAGTCTTGAACCGGAAGTCGCATTGAAGCGTTTTCTCAAGGAGTGCAAAACCGACTACCTTGATGTTCTGCAGATCCACTGCATGATGGACGGAGACTGGGCGGTCAAATACGCCGGGCAGATGGAGGCGATGGAAAAACTCAAGGAGCAGGGTCTGATCCGGGCGCACGGCGTGAGCTGTCACGCGAACACGTCGCTGAATGTTGCGGCGAAGACTCCGTGGACGGATACGGTCCATGTCCGCATCAATCATGAGGGCGCCAAAATGGACGGCAGCGTGGACGATGTTGTTGCGGCGGTCCGGGCGTGCCACGAGTCGGGAATCGGCACGATTGCCATGAAAGTGCTCGGGGAAGGGACCTTTTCCGACAGTCTTGAAAAGCGCCGGAAATCGGCGGCGTTTGTGACCGGTCTGGACTGCATCGATGTGATGGTGGTCGGTTTCGCCGCGGAAGAGCATATTACGGAATTGATCGCCAATGTCCGCACCGCCCTGGAAGCCCGGAAAGCGGAATCCGCCGTTTAATCGCAGACGGTCTTGAGAGACCGCGTTCACGCGGCGGTTTCACCGAACGGAAAAAGGGAAGGAAAAGAAGGAAGAAGAGGAAGTAAGGAGATGGACCCGGGGACAATCATTGGAATCATTTCGGCGGTCATCATGCTGGCCGGTTCGATCATTATTGCGGAAGGCGCCCTTTATGGTTTTGTCGATGTTCCCGCTCTGATCATCATCGCCGGCGGCACGTTTTGCGGGGTTTTGATCGCCTTTCCCATGCGGGACGTTCTGCGGCTGCCGGTGCTTTTTCGGAAGGTGCTTTTCAGCCGTCCGAAAGAGGCGGCACCCGTCATTGACCAGATCGTCTCGCTGGCGGAAACCGCCCGGCACGACGGAATCCTCGCTCTGGAATCCCGGCTCGACACGGTCAGCGAACCGTTTCTCGCTTCCGCCCTCCGGCTCGTCGTGGACGGTTTGCCGCCGGACACGGTGGAGGCGGTGTTGCGGCGGGACATGAAATCCACCCATCTGCGGCACACCGCGGGGCGCCGTCTTTTCTCCCAGCTCGGAAGAACGGCCCCGATGTTCGGGCTGATGAGCACCCTCATGGGACTGGTCATGATGCTCGCCGACATGAATCCCCTCACCGTCGGCAGGCACATGTCGATTGCTCTGCTCGGAACCTTTTACGGCACGGTGCTGGCCAATCTCCTTTTTCTGCCCGCCGCGGAAAAACTGAACGGTTACAACGCCAACGAGCTGGAAATCATGGAGCTGATCATGGCCGGCATCCGCGGGATTCAGTGCGGCGACAACCCTTCCATGATCCGCCGGAACCTTTCCACGTTCCTTCCGCAAAAGCAGCGGGCGGAACTCGACGGAACCGAGGAGTGAACGATGAAGAAAGATTTATTCTCCGCGGACGGGATTTTCCCGCCGGAAGAGGAAACGGCCCCGTTCTGGATGATCAGTTTCAGCGACATGGCGACGATTCTCCTGACGTTTTTCGTGATGCTCTACTCCTACAGCACGATGAACACCTCCCATGCGGAAGCGGTGGCCGTTTCGCTCAAGCAGCAGTTCGGCACGAAGCCCGGAGCAAGACTGGTTCTTCTTCCGGAGGGGCGGAAACCTTCCGTGCCGGAGATTTTGCCGTCGAAGCCGCTCCCGGTCAAAACCCCGGCGCAGACGGAGAACAGCGGAGTGATTCTTTTTGAAGAAAACTCCCACGAACTCACCGGGGCGGCGAAAACCGCTCTCCGGGAGCTTCTTCCATTGCTGAAGGAGTCGGGCCGGACGGTGGAGCTTTGCGGCCGCGCGGCTCAGGAGGAACGGGGGGTGTTCCGGGATGCGGTTGATCTTGCTTATGCGAGAGCGTATGAGGTCCGGCGGTTTTTCACGGAGCAGGGTTTTGAGGCGCGGAAGATGCGGATTTGTACCCTCGGCGGATTTCCGCCGGTGCGCGATCCGGCGACCGGAAAAGATCTGCCGCATTGTGTGGAGATTGCCGTCCTGATTGAGGACGAATAACGGGCAACGCGACACATTGCATCACCGCCGGGGAACATGCTGCTTCACCGCAGTAGCCTTCGGCCTCATGTTGGAAAGATTTTCCATCAGAGGGCGAACCGGCAGCGTGGCACGCTGCACCGCACTTGCCTCCCGGCTGCGCGGTCGGCCTCCGATGAAAACATTTTTCCACTTGCGGATACCAGCGACCATCGGGAGCGGGTTCACGGCTCTCGGAGCGGCAGCTCCATCCGCCCGCCGCGGCGTCGCGGCCCGCCGGAGGCTTCCCTTTAGTACGTTAAGAGAAACAATTTTCATTTCGATGATAGAAATGCCGTAATAATTTGATTCTACGGAACTTATGATGAATTCCACACGATGCCAAAATGATTACCCGAACGTCGCGGAGTATAGCCCGGAACTCTCGGAGTGTAGCCCGAGATCCTCGGAGTAAAGCCCGAACGTTGCGGAGTGTACTCCGAGCATTTCGGAGTAAAGCCCGAGAGTCCCGGAGTGTACTCCGAACATCCCGGAGGATACTCCGAAAGTCGCGGAGTAAAGCCCGAGCATCCCGGAGGGTCCTACGAGCTTCCCGGAGGGTTCTACGAAACCTCCGCAGAAGGCAATAAGAATAGTACGTCACAAATCAGAGATAAGAAGGGGAGCAGGAAAATGATTAGAGAAACAAATTTCGGAGTCGCGAAACACGACATAATGAGGAATTTCTCCTTGAGTATGTTAGAAAAATGCCTCCGGCGGGCCGCGACGCCGCGGCGGGCGGCAACGCAAGGGCGTTGCATCCCGGTAGGCTCCCGGCACCTTCGGTGCGGTCGCCCTCTGATAGAAAACGTCTCCATCGGAGGCCGAAGGCATACCGCGGTGAAGCAGCATGCTTCCAATAAAAAATAAAAAACGATCCACTCAAAACACAAAGTATAAAATCCAACTCCCCATGGAGAACCGATGGAACTCGAAAAACGATGCAAAGCCGTTCGGCTGATTCTCTCCGACGTGGACGGAATCCTGACCGACGGCACGGTGGCGTATGACAATCAGGGGATCGAAAGCAAACGCTTTCATGTCCGCGACGGGCTCGGCATCCGACTCTGGCAGCAGACCGGCGGGCAGTTCGGCCTGGTGACGGGACGGAGTTCGCAGATTGTCCGGATGCGGGCGGCGGAACTCGATATTGCCATTGTCCGGCAGGGGGTGTCGCAAAAGCGGGACGCCGTCCTCGACATCATGCGGACCTTTTCTCTGGAACGGACGCAGATCTGTTTTATCGGCGACGATTTCCCGGATCTGCCCGTCCTCCGGCACGCCGGACTCGCGGTGACCGTCCCGGAAGCGGCGGCGGAAATCCGCGAAAACGCGCATTACGTCACGAACTGCCGCGGCGGTCAGGGGGTCGTCCGGGAAGTGATCGAACTGATCCTGAAACATCAGCGACGATGGGAAAACGTCATTCAGCAATATCTGGTATGAAACCGAAGAAGGAAGGAAGAGATGAAACCGTCACGTGCCTTTTTGACATTCCTGAGTTTTGCCGTCGTGATGACGGCTTATCTGATCTACGCTTATGCCGTCGTGCCGGTCCTGCTGCCGGCGCGCGCCGAAACGCCGCCGGAAAACCGCTCGACCGAAGAAGTCCCCAACCGGGATCTTCTGGCGACCCTGTTCCCGCAAGAGTCCTGGATGCTTCAATCGCATAACCACGTTTTCTTCAGCGAGAAAGGAGAGATTCATTTCCGTCGAAACGAGCCGTCGGAGGACGGCATGATTCGCTTGTCGTCGGTCGTCGTCATGCTCTTTCCGAACAAACCGGAACTTTCGAAGGCGGAACAGTACCGGCAGGCGGTGATCATGGAAGCGGCGGAGGCCGTGATCGAAATTGACGGCGTGATGTCGGGAAACGTGCAGTTGAAAAGAGGGGAACTCAAAGGGCATGTCCTCCTCCGCAGCGACATGCAGAACCCCGGCGCCGGCGACAACCTCACCATTCAGACACAGGATATCCGCTTCGATCAGAAAATGATCGTGACAAATAAGCCGGTTGATTTTCAATACGGTCTGAACCGCGGCCGCGGCGTCGGCATGAGCATGGAACTGGCGAACAGCAAAGCGATTCCGGGAATCGTCACCAATCAGATGCCGGACAGTCTCAAGAGGGTGGAGATTCTGCCGCCTGTGGACATCACCTTTTATTTCGATACCGAAGGAACCGCCTCGCAGGGAAGCGCCCGTCTGATGTGCAAGGGAAAAATGGAGGCCGTTCCCGAAACCGGCGGCGAAAATCTTTGGAAAATCAAATTTCACGAGGCCGTGGATGTGCATAAGATCAATATCAACGGGGCCTCCGACAAAATGACCTGCGCCCGGTTGCAGCTCACGCTGGATCTGAAACCGGCGGCCGCGGCGGAAAACGGAAAACGCGAAAACAATCTTCTCGGCGGTTCGGTTTCCAATCTTCAGCTCTCGAAAATAGAGGCGGCGGGATTTCCGGTCACGGTTTCGTCGCCGGACAATAAAAACCTCAGCATCAAGTGCGATTTTCTGCAGCTGGACCCGGTCCGAAACGAAATGACGATGACGCAGTCGCAGGGAAAAACGGAGCCGGTCGTCGTCCGGTACGATTCGTTGACGCTGACGGGGGAAAACCTGTTTTACGCCCTCGGAGAGAACAACCGCATCGGAAGACTCAACATTGACGGAGCCGGAACGATTCAGGGAACACTCGGTCAAGCCGACCCGCAGCCGCTGGCGGTCCGGTGGAAGGACCGCATCGCCGCCGCGCCGGACAAGGACCATCCTGAGATGACGTGCATTCAGATCAGCGGCAATCTGGAAATGAATCTGCCGAATCTCGGAATGGTGACGGCGGAGGACGCGTTGATCTGGTGCGAGGAACTCCCGGCGGAAAAACAGGCGGCTCCCGGAAATCACCGCCCGGGAAACGGCGGTTTGGGAAAAAGCGTCACGCTTGTTCCTTATAAGGCGGTCATCCGAAAGAATGTTCACATCAAAATGAGTCAGGGGGAATGTCTGGTCAATGAGGTGGAGATCTGGTTCAAAAAGGAATCCGCCGTCACGCAGCGCGGCACCCCCCTTCCGCGCGACACTTCCGCCATGCCCCGCGCGGCTTACCGGCCGGTCAAGCGGCAGACGACGGTCGGCACGGCAAGAGGGAGTACGCTGCTCGGCGGCGGAATTCTGGGGAGCGGCACCGGTTCCAACTCGCAATACACCATCCGCGCGGACAAAATGGAGATCAACGCGAAGATCATCGGTCAGGAGACGCTCGTGGAACAGATCATCCTCAGGAAGAACGTCAGCCTGAACGAGAAGCAGGTCACCCCGACCGGAGAACAGCCGGTCTCTCTGGCGGGACAGAATATTCACATCTGGTATCCGGGAACGCCCGACACCGTGATCGCCGTTCAAGGGGACGATCAACTTTACGCTTATTTTGAAGGCCGCGGCATCAAACTCATCGGGACGAATATTAACATCAATCAGAAAACCAACACCGTCTGGATGGACGGCAAGGGAGAACTTCACGCCCGGGGAATCAACCTCGCCAAAATGAATTCGCCGATGGGAAACCTTCTGCCGGATCCCGCCGCCGCGGCCGGCCCGTCGGCCAGCAGCGCCTCGCAGGATGTGGTGATCAACTGGACCGGCAAGATGCAGTTCGACGGAAAAATCGTGAGCTTCGAGAAGGATGTCAACGTGGCCTACACGCTCGGCGCGATTCAGCACTGCGATGTTTTTCAGATTGTTCTTACGCAGGCGGTCAACTTTTTCGACAGTCAGGCGAAGCCGGACATGGATGTCAACCGGTTGATTATCAAGGGGATCGTCGATTTGGACCACGACTCCTACGACAAAAATAACCCGCAAAAGATGATCTCCCGTGAACATATCCGCTTCAATTCCATTGAGGTCAACCCGAAAACCGGCGACTTCCTCGCTTACGGTCCCGGTTATGTTTCGGCGATCTTCCTTTCGGGCGGATTCGGCCAATGGGGAGGGAATCTGACCGGCGGTTCCGCGGCGTCAATGTCTCCGCAGCAAAACGGCGGCGAAGAACTGAACTTTCTGCACATCACGTTCCAGGAGTCCGTGACGGGAAACTTCATGGCGCGGAAACTCAGTTTCAATGATCGGGTCCGCTGCATTTTGTATCCGGTGCAATCCTTTACGGAGCAGGTCAACACGGAAAACACACGTCAGATCATTGCCAACGGAGCGATTCTCACCTGCAATGACAGCCTCACCGTCGTGGAAAACACTCTGCCGAACGCGGACAAGGCGACCTATGTCCTGACGGCCAACGGCAAGGCCACGCTCGAAAAAACGATCAACGGCACGATTTACGAAGGTCTCGGCGACCGGATGCGGTATGACCAGTCGAAAGAGATTGCCGTTTTGGAAGGCGGGACGTACACTCCGGCGGTGCTGAGTAAAAAGACCTCGCCGAACGCCATGAGTGAGAAACTTTTCGACCAGTTCCGCAAAATCGAAATCAACCTCAGAACCGAAGAAATACGGACGCAATAGCCGGGAAGCCCCGGCGGGCGGTTTGCCTCATGGTCACTATGTTCCATTCGGCCTCCTATTGTTCGTTTCACGTTGTTCCGCTCACCATTCCAGCGACTAACAATAGGCAGCGTGGCACGCTGCACCGCACTTGCTCACGCTCACTACGTTCGGTTCGCTTCCGATGGATCATCTTTCCAACCGCTTGCGAATGTGCGGTGAAGCGGCACGCTTCCCGGCGACCAACGGAAGCGGGTTATTGAGGCCGAAGGCTACCGCGATGCAACAGCATGTTGCCGGCGGGGTTTCAGGATGGAAACGCCAAGCGGAGGCATCGCAACATCAATCGCCGCAGGTCGGAAATGAGACCCCTCATTGTCCGCTTGAACTCCCGGAGCGTTTCCCATGCCGCCGCCCCAGTATTTTTTGTCGTCACTGCAGAAGATTTCCTCGTAGTAACAGCATTCCGGGACGCCAAGACGGTATTTTCGCGGGACCGGTGTGAAATTGGCCACCACCACGAGGAAATCCTCCCGGTTTTTTGCATAACGCAGGAACGCAAAAACACTGTTTTCCCAGTTGTGACAGTCAATCCATTCGAATCCGCCGCCGTCGAAGTCCACCTCATGGAGTGCCGGCTCCTTCCGGTAAACACGGTTCAGATCGGCCATACACGTTCGGAGTCCCTGATGCGTTTCATACTGCAGCAAATGCCAATCAAGACTGCTGTCGAAATCCCATTCCCGCCACTGCCCAAATTCGTTGCCCATGAATTGCAGCTTTTTTCCCGGATGCGTCCACATGAAACTGTAGAGGAGCCGTGTGTTGGCGAATTTCTGCCAAAGGTCTCCCGGCACCTGATCCATGATCGACTGCTTTCCGTGAACCACTTCATCATGCGAAATCGGAAGGATGAAATTTTCGTGAAACGCGTAGATGAGACTGAAGGTCAACTCGTCGTGGTGATACTTGCGATGAATCGGATCGTGCCGCATGTAACGTAAGGTGTCATTCATCCAGCCCATGTTCCACTTCATTGAGAAACCGAGCCCGCCGGTATAAGTGGGACGCGAAACACCCGCCCAGGCCGTGGACTCCTCTGCAATGGTGAGAACCCCTTTGTGCTGAAGATGAACCTCTTCATTCATTTTCTTGATGAACTCAATCGCCCGGAGGTTTTCGCGCCCGCCGAACTCGTTCGGAACCCACTCCCCTTCATTGCGGCTGTAATCCAGGTACAGCATGGACGCGACGGCGTCCACACGGAGACCGTCGATATGGTATTTGTCAAGCCAGAACAGGGCATTGGAAATCAGAAAGTTTTTCACTTCGTTGCGGCCGTAGTTGAAAATACAGGTTCCCCAATCCTGATGTTCTCCCTGTCGGGGGTCGGCATGTTCATAAAGGGCGGTGCCGTCGAAACGCCGCAGACCGTGACCGTCTTTCGGGAAATGCGCCGGAACCCAGTCGAGAAGGACGCCGATGTCGTTCTGATGACACAAATCCACGAAATACATAAAGTCTTCCGGTGTGCCGTAACGGCTTGTCACCGCGTAATATCCTGTGATTTGATACCCCCAGCTCGCCGTAAGCGGATGTTCGGCGATCGGCATCAATTCAATATGGGAATACCCCATTTCCCTGACATAATCGACAAGCTGATGAGCCAAATCACGGTAGGAAAGCCACTTGTTCGGATCGTCACCGGGACGCCGCCAGGAACCGAGATGGACTTCGTAAATGGAGAGCGGTTTGTGCTGCCAGTCAAAATCCGCACGCTTTTCGAGCCACGCGGCGTCTTTCCAGGAATGTTTTGTCAAATCCGCGACAACGGAGGCCGTACACGGCGGCACTTCGGCATAAAAACCGTAAGGATCGGTACGCTGAGTTGTGACGCCGTCACGTTGACGGATTTGGAATTTGTATTTCATTCCCTCAGTGATATTCGGAATGAAAATTTCCCAAACTCCGGACGGAATCCGTTTTTGCATGGGATGACGTCTTCCATCCCAACTGTTGAATTCGCCGACAACATTCACTCCGGCGGCATTCGGTGCCCAAACGGCAAAATTGACCCCTTTAATACCATCAATTTCACGAAGATGGGCGCCGAGTTTCTCGTAACTATCCCAGTGCGTCCCTTCGCCGAGGAGGTAAAGGTCAAAATCCGTCAGAAAATGCGGGAAGGAATACGGATCAGGAGTCTGGGATTTCTTGCCGTTCGATTCTTGTGTTTGGATCATATAGTCGTACTTCCTGTGGCTGTCAAGAGTCTTCAGTTTGGGGCAAATCGCTTCAAACAGGCCGGCCGGATGGATTTGCGACATTGGAATCGGCTTCGTTCTCGGACGGGAATCCACAACCCAGGCTTCCGTGGAATGCGGCAGAAAAGCACGCACGGAAAGGACTTCACCCTGGCGGGTGACTTTCGGGTGAGGACCCAAAATGTGATACGGGGTTTCATGACGACCTTCAATGAGTGCGCCGATACTTTCACTACTCAGTGTTGTTTGCACCGCTAACTCCTTCATTTCAATTTTCTCAAGTAAAAAGGGGGAAATTCGGACTGCTCATGCAGGAAAGCAGCCTCTGGCCTATAACGTTCACCCATCATAAAACTCCACTTTACCGCGGCGTTCAACAGATGGTGACATTTTTGTAAGTGATTCACTTGACGGAAAATCAAGCCGTTTCCTGTCAGTGACCGCGTAATATTGGATACAAAATCCCTATACTTATTATTCAACGTAAATTATCAAAAAGCAACATTGGAATCGGAAATTTTACGAAAAATAAGCCGTCTCCGTGCATTTTGACACTTGTATTGATAATAGAGTTTATAGATAATGATTAAGGGAAACAGCAGACGCCAATGGACAGCTTTCCTGCGGACACCGGTCTGACCAAATATTCTCCGTTTTCATTTTTGCGGTATTTTACAGAAAAAATACCGTTGTGACTCGGTAATAACTACCTGTCTATTTGACTTTCCCTTGACGTTTGGCGTATAATGGACATAATCTTGCTTTTGTGGACACAACATGTTGGTAATAACAATACTCGTACGGAAAGGGATATTACATGAGCGAAAAAGTAAAAGAGATCGCCTCTGCGGAGGAATTTAAAACGATCACCGGAACCGGAACGGTTTTGGTCGATTTTTTTGCGACTTGGTGCGGACCATGCCGGATGCAGCTTCCGATTCTGGAGGAAGTGGCGGAAAAAGTCGATGGGAAAGCCACGGTGGTCAAGGTCAACACCGAGGAATACGCAGACATCGCCGCCCAATATCAGGTTCAAAGCATTCCGACACTCGTGGTTTTCAAAGACGGCCAGGCCGTTCAGCGTTTTGTCGGTTTGCAGCAGGAAGCCGCGCTCGTCAGTGCTCTTTCCTGATTGGAAAGCTTATCTGTCCATTTTTTCACACCTGAGTTTTATGGATGCTTCAGAGAAAGTTTGTGTCATTGGCGGAACCGGTTTTATCGGTACGGTACTTGTACGAAAACTTCTTCATCGGGGTCTGAAAGTCCGGCTCCTTTGCAGGAATCCGAATCTTCCGAAATCGGAAATGGTTTCGGGAGGCGGAGATTCCCTGTCGATTTGGCCGCATCCCAATATCGAAATCATTCAGGGCGACCTCGAAAATCATGATGCCGTCCGGCTTTGCATGAAAGGGTGTACGTATCTGTTTCATCTGGCCGGATACGCAAAAAACTGGGCTTCCGACCGTTCGGTCTATGAGCGGATTAACATTCAGGGGATGCGCGACATCTTTTCCATTGCCAGGGAATCCGGAATCCGCCGAACCGTCTGGACATCCTCCATTGTCACGTTGGGTCCGACGCGGAAAAACGAAATCGGCGACGAAAACATGCCCCGAATCACCGACCGTTACCTTACCGAGTATGAAAAGACCAAATCCATCGCGGAAAAAGAGGCCCTTCAGTGGGCTGCGGAAGGTTTTCCTGTCGTGATAGTGAATCCGACACGGGTTTACGGGCCGGGAAAGCTCACGGAAGGAAATGCTCTGACCCGGCTCATTGATGACTATGACAGGGGAAAAGCTCCCGTCTTGCTGAACGCCGGTGTGAATGTCGGAAATTATGTGCTGGTCGAGGATGTCGCCGAGGGACACCTCCTCGCGATGGAAAAGGGACATCTTGGCGAGCGTTACATTCTGGGGGGGGAAAACGCTTCACTGGGAGAATTTCTGCGGACCATCGACAAGATCAGCGGGAAGCGGCACTTCAAGATTCCGATCTTCCGCCCCGGCGCACTGGTCTTTGCCATCGCTCAGAAAAAACGGGCGCAGTGGTTCGGCATTTATCCGCGAATCACTCCCGGCTGGGTGCGGACATTTCTTGTGAATTGGGCTTACTCCACTCAAAAAGCGGAAAAAGAGCTTGGTTATTCTCCGACACCGCTTTGGGAAGGTTTGACCCGAACCTATCATTGGCTGCTCGACATGCGCAAAAAACAGGAGATTCACGGACGGGTCTTTGATTAAGGTAAGGTTGAGCCAAGGAGAATCGTCATGAGGGTGAAGCCGCGAGCCGCGGCGGGCACTTACCTTATGGTCACTGCGTTCCATTCGGCTTCCAGTTAGAAAGATTTTCTATTTGACGGCGAACCGAACGAAGTGAGCGTGAGGGAACGTGCCGTTCCATCGCACATCGCAAGCGGTTGGAGGTATTGTTCCGTCTGTTGATACCAGCGACTAACAGGAGCGGGGAAGCATGCTGCTTCACCGCAGTTGCCTTCGGCCTCAAGTGGAAAAGATTTCTCCAACTGACGGCGAACCGAACGTAGTGAGTGTGAGCCTACCGGGATGCAACGCCCTTGCGTTGCCGCCCGCCGCGGCGTCGCGGCCCGCCGGAGGCATCTTTTTCCTTCCCATTCAGAAACGTTTCCCCATCGCCGGGAAGCTTTTTTCCTCCATTC
>JAISQK010000008.1 GCA_031274255.1 Planctomycetaceae bacterium
CCTCATTTTTCAACCTTTCCGTCTATTGTTTTAAACATCTGTTTTGACACAATGTTTTGCCGCTATAACATTCAAACGAAATAAAAAGCGGTGTTCCCTTCATGAAGTCCGCGAAACACGCCATCTTTTTCGCCAATGGTGTTTTACCGGCAAAACTTTAGTCTTGATTTTAACAATCCTACAATCGGTGTCAATGCACGGCCGTAAAATTTTTCTGAAAAATTTCCACGGATCGCAACAAGAGGAGATTACAACGAATTGACCTCACCGCCGTTGACGGTCGAGGCGGCACGCCAGGCGTCGAGGTTGACGGAATCGCTCACAAAATGAACGCTGCCGTCGCCGTAAGCCGTATTCACGCCGCCGGTGTGATTACTTGTTGCCTTTAAGAAAGAAATTTGCGGGGAACCTTTCTTCCAGTAATTGGCGGAGTCTTTCTGATTCGGTTTCAAATAGGCGTTATAAACCGAGTGATCCCAACGGCAGGACAGCCAAAAAGCACCACGTTCCTGTTTACCGCCGGTTTTCGTCACCGTTGCCGAAAATGCAACCATATCCTGGTCTTCTGTTGCATCGGCTGCCGGTGTTTGAGTTCCGTCAAGAATGGTACGTTGGAAAATTTTTGCCTTATCGGACGCATTCAGTCCGGTCAAGTCAATACTTCCCGCAATGCTGGAATTACCAAAAAGGGTTTCGGAAATCAACATCGTATTACTCGTTCCATCCGCCATTGACGCCAATCCGTGATCGCCGTTGGGCTTCGTGCCTACAGCGTTTCGTGCCTTGTAAAAGGCCCCGTCGGTTTTGTTTGTCGCAAGAGAATTAGCACCCGTTCCCGAACCGACACAAACGACATAACTACCGGATGCCGTCGAATTTGCTGTCGGTGAGACGCTGCCGGATGTTCTTTCGCCGTCGCTGGGACAACCAATAACACTCAACGGAAGATTTTTGACATCATTGTAATAAGAGTTGACACCGCTGTTACCATATGGAAACAAACTAACGGAGAAGTCTCTACCAGCCGAAATGTTAGCGGCTTCAATAAACGGTAAAACACGGGCTAAGGCACCTGTTCCACCGTCTGTTTTGTTGTAGACGACAGTCGGGTCTGTACTACTTGTCGGACCTTCACAATATTCTGTCCCGTGTGGCGGCAGAACGCCATAGGCATCGTGAAAGTTGTGAATCGCCAACGCCCATTGTTTTTCGTTGTTGGAACACTGCATCCGTCGGGCGGCTTCCCGTGCCGCCTGAACCGCAGGCAAAAGCAGAGCGATTAAAATTCCGATAATCGCAATAACCACAAGAAGTTCAACCAGGGTAAAAGCCGCTTTACAACGTCGTAAGCCGCCCCCCCCCCCATATTAACAATTCTCTTACGGACAGAGAAACTTTCTTCTCTGAAATTCTTTTCGCTGTTCATGATTGTTTTCCTCATTTTTTCAACCTTTCCGTCTATTGTTTTAAACATCTGATTTGACACAATGTTTTGCCGCTATAACATTCAAACGAAATAAAAAGCGATGTTCCCTTCATGAAGTCCGTGAAAAACGCCCTCTTTTCCGCCGACGATGTTTTACCGGCAAAACTTTAGTCCTGATTTTAACAATCCTGCAATCGGTGTCAATGCACGGCATGAAAAATTTTTCAGAAAATTTTAACAGGTCTGAAAAGGAATACTTCCCGTCATGGTAATGCCGCCACTTTTCCGTCGTCGCAACCTGCGGAATTGAGACGGATTTGATCCTGTATGGTCTCTGAAACAAATCGGACGGATCCGTCGCAAAGTCCCATGTTCAAGCCGCCCGGATGATTGCTTCCAAACGGACCATAGCTATTTCCTCTTGTCTTCTCAAAATCCATTTGTATAAGTTCAGGATCACCTACGGTTTTTACCGAGTCGTCATTAATCTTAGGTTCGGTATTGATTGTTTTATAAGTGTTGAATTTCCATTTTCTCCCTACGGATTTTGTCGAGTAAAGGTAACCTCCTCCTGCTCCACCGGCACGATACCATGCATAATACTCTTTATAATCGTTCCACGAAATTTCGCCGACACCGAAGGTATTGGAAGTCCCATCCGTTATTGCGGCAAGTCCGACTCCGCGTGCTTTGCGAATCACACCGTTATCCGCAGCAAGTCCGGTGTTTGCAGCAGTATTTTTGTAATCGTATCTGAAGTATTGTGTTCCGCCTTCTTCTTCCGTTCCCGCCGCTCCGGCGACTCCAAAATAATGAGACGTAGGTCTGGTATAATCGGCTGGATTGCCGGCACATGCGAGAACGACATCGCAACTTGGGCAAAGATAAACAGGAACCACGAAGTCGTTCAAATTCGTAATTGCTGTACCGATCGTTTGATGGGTCTTTCCCTGTGCTGCGGCTCTCGTCGCTGTTTGCTCAATGAAGTCGAGCAGAGGGACACGAAAACTAAGTCCCACAGAATCAGGGGGAAAAACCTGATGGGTGTCGTGATAATTGTGCAGCCCGAGTACAATCTGTTTTTGATTGTTGACACACTTCATCCGTCGAGCGGCTTCCCGTGCCGCCTGGACCGCAGGCAAAAGCAGAGCGATTAAAATTCCGATAATCGCAATCACCACAAGAAGTTCAACCAGGGTAAAAGCCGCTTTACAACGGCGTAAACTGTCCCCCCCTCCTAATTTAATATTTCTCTTACGGACAGAGAAACTTTCTTCTCTGAAATTTTTCCCATTGTTCCTAATCATTTTCCTCATTTTTCAACCTTTCCGTCTGTTGTTTTAAAATCTGTTTTGACACATATACTGTTTTATCAATACAACATCCAAGCGAAAAAAAACACGCCGTCTGTGATTTCAGCCGACAAGCCGTCACATGACAACTCTGTCTTTCCGAAAAGAACCTTTCGGCTCTCTCCTCATCCGCTTGATGTTTTATTAGTAAAACACAAAAAATTCTAACGAACCTGTCCAAGACGTCAAGAGGGGGAGAAAGTCTCCGTTGCAAACCGCGACGGGCGGCGTGCGGGCGACAGTCCGCCCCGCTCGACATGTTGTTCCTTCAAACGACGGACTTTCCGAACGTTTTGCATTTTTCTTCATCGTCGCCGGACGGTGCTTCGTTGACAATCAGCGATTCGGCGACGAGAACGGCTCCGGCTTTTTTCATCCGGTCGGTCCAGTCGCGCATCCATTGTCCGTCGCCCCAGCCGTAAGAGCCGAACAACGCGAGCTTTTTGCCGCTGATTTTGTCTTCGACGGAGGAGATGAACGGCTCAAAATCGCCCTCTTCCAAGACTTCATCCCCCATGGACGGACAGCCGAGAATGGCGACATCCGCATCCGTGACATCCGCCGGAGTTGCTTTGCCGACTTCCTTGAGAACCACTTCCGCACCTGCGGAAACGGCTCCCTCCTGAATCAATTTTGCCATGGATTCGGTGTTGCCGGTCCCTGACCAGTAAATAATGGAAATTTTCATGGTGAAATTCCTTTCTTAATCTAATTGTTCTATTGGTTCCTCGTGACTCTGACATGACGCAACTCCGCTTCCGCGAACGGCACCGGCGGCACGTCACACGTCAAGATTGTTGTTTCACTGACAAAACGGACACTCCCATCGCCGAGTCCGGCATGAAAAGATCCTGAAATCCGCAAGGCATCTCTCCGGTTTCGGAAAACGCGGACGTAGGACCTGCGGCACTGTCAGACCTCTCCTGCGGAAAAAACGCAGAAAATGTTTTATCGATAAAATCTTATGAGGAGTCGTAGGGATGTCAACAGGGGGGAGGCGGAAAGTACGGAAAAAACGGGATAACAAACAGTATTTTTTACCGCCGCAATGGACATGACATCAGAAGAGTTGCCGTGCCACTGAGGAATTCCCTGATTTAACAAACTCCCTCTGAACGGGAAGAACTTTTTTGGAAAAATGCTCCTCCGGGGGCTTGATTAATCTTTTCGAAAATGACAAAATATAGAAAAATGTCATTTTGATTTCATCCAGGTTCCCATTTGGACGAAATGGATATATTATAGGAAATCATTGTTAAACACAAACGGAGCCTTTCCATGTCTGATTCTTCTGCTGATCTTTCGCCTTCTCCCAAGGAACACGCCGCTCTTACGGAGAAAACCTCCTGTTGGAACAAAGGATTTGCGGCACTTCTGATTACTCAGTTCACCATTGCCATGAACGATAATGTGTTCAAGTGGCTCCTTATTCCCATTGGTAAGATACTGGTGGGAAAAGCATACGAGGACACGATTCGTACCGTGGGAGGAATGTGTCTTTTGATTCCTTTTTTGATTTTCGCGTCAACAGCAGGGTTCGCCACCGACCGTTTCTGCCGCCGGAACGTCATCATTTGGTGCAAGTTTGTGGAGATGTTCATCTTATTTCTCGCGGTGATCGTGATCTGTTTCATGCCGAATCTTCTTGATATCACGAAAATCACGATTCTTCTTGGGATTTTGTTCATTTTGGGAGCACAGTCCACCTTTTTCAGTCCCTGTAAGTACGGAATGATTCCTGACTTGGTTCCCGAAAATCAAATATCCAATGCCAACGGAATCATGCAAATGCTGACCATGATTGCCATTGTTGTCGGTCAGATTGTCGGAGGGTATCTTTACGCCTGGACGACCATTTTTGCCGACCCGCAACGAAGCACTGTCATCGGAGAACCCGGAACCGCCAATTGGGGACTGACTTTTGGAATCATGGTCGGAACATCCTTTCTGGGACTGATCGCCAGTTTTTTCATTCCGAAATTCAAACCGGTCTCACCGGAGACGAAATTCGTTGCGAATATCTTCAAAGAAACGCACCGTGATCTCAAAATGCTGATTTCGTACCGGTCGCTGTTTGGTGTGGCGATTGCGAGTGCCTTTTTTTGGGGACTCGCTGTTCTTTCGCAAACCAATATCGACAAATACGCTTCGGATTTTCTGAAGGTCCGGCAGGAACACGTCACGGTGCTTGCCGCCATTCTTGTGTTGGGAATCGGCGGCGGTTCCGCTCTGGCCGGCTGGTTCTCGCGCGGACGGATCGAACTGGGCATGGTGCCGATAGGAGCACTCGGTATGGGATTTTTTGTTTTGCTCCTCGGTTTCACCCCGTCACTTCCTGCGAGTGTCGGATTGAACGAAGGTTCCGTCATTTCCGCCGGTTGCATTTACGGTTCGGTCTGTCTGATGCTTCTGGGACTCGCCGCCGGACTTTATGATGTACCGCTTGCGTCGTATTTGCAGAAAAACAGTCCGCCGGAAAAACGGGGACGTGTGATCGCGGCCTACAATTTCTTCTCGTTCAGTTCGATGCTGTTGTTCAGCGGTCTGTATTTTGTTTTGACGGTGATTTTCAACCGGATCAGCACCGCGCCGAGTCTGTGGATTTGGGTTTCCGGCGGAATCCTGGTGTTCCTTGTGCTGATTTTCCTGACGAAGACTCTGATTGTGGAATGCAGTGCGTTTCTTCTCCGTCTGTTTTTCCGCGTTGCCTACCGTTACCAAATCCTCGGCGAAGAGAACATCCCGGAAAAAGGGGGCGTTCTTTTACTTTCCAATCATGTCAGTTATCTTGACGGCCTTTTGATTTACGTCAGCAGTTCCAGACCGGTACGGTTTTTTGCTCACGCCGACTACATTCCTCCGGGAGTGCCGAGCTATCTTGCCGGCAAAACACGTGTCATGAAGATTGTGCCGGGGAAACGTTCCGTCGTGGATGCCATCAAGCAAGCCCGTGAAGGTTTGGCCAATGGCGATGTCATCGGCATTTTTCCGGAAGGCGGTATCACTCGAACCGGACAAATCAAGGAGTTTGAGCCGGGATACACGGCCTTTCTCAAAGGAAACGAAAACGTCCCGGTCGTCCCGGTTTTCATCGGGGGACTTTATGGAAGCATTTTCAGTTACGAAGGACACGGACGCAGCTTCCGGCAGAAAATCCTGCGATGTCTGACGCATCGGCTGCGGCGGCGTGTGATCGTGAGATACGGCAAGCCGGTTCCGGGAAACACGCCGGTGCATGTCGTCAAGCATCTCATTGACGAAATGGCGGCGGAAGCGGCAATTCAGGAGACGGGCAAGCAATTCGTCCCGGTTCGTGAGGCACTGCGTCTCTTCAAGTCCAGGGTTCACTCGAAACAGCCGGTTCTGATCGACTCCATGGGGGTCGAGATGAAACCGAAGGATTTTCTGTTGCGGTCGTTCGTGGTTCAGCGGATTCTGCGGCGTGAAATTCTGAAGAAAAACGAAAAAAGCGTTGCCATTTTTGTACCGCCGTCAACCGGAGGGGTTGTCATCAACTTTGCCGCAGCCCTGTCGCGGCGGATTGTCACCAATTTGAATTACACGTTCAATTCGGAACTGCTGAACTACTGTCTCAATCTGGTCGAAGCAAAACACGTTCTGACGAGCCGGAAAATTCTGGAACGCTTCCATTTCGAGTTCAATACGGAAGTGGTCTGTCTTGAAGACATGATTTCCAAAGTGCGGCTTTCCGACAAAATCATTGCCGCGGTCTATACCTATGTTTTTCCGGCGTGGCTTGTCGAGCGTCTTTTGGGACTTCATCAAATCACCGCCGAGGACACGAACACGATCGTGTTCACCTCCGGCTCCACCGGACAGCCGAAAGGGGTGATGCTTTCCAACCGCGGAATTTCGGAGAACGTTGACGGCTTCAAACATATTGTCCGGCTCACGGACCGCGACGGTATTTTCAACGTACTGCCGTTTTTCCATGCGTTCGGTTATACGGTCGGTATCTGGGCGCCGCTTTGTGCCGGTGTGCGGGGAATCTACCATTACTCGCCGCTGGAACCGAAGGTGATCGGCAAAATGTCGCAGAAATACCGTCCGGCGTTCATGGTGACCACTTCAACATTCCTGCGAAGTTATCTCCGAAGGTGTCCGCGTGAGGATTTTGAACATTTGGAATCGGTCGTTGTCGGCGCGGAAAAACTGCAGAAAGACATCTGCGACGCCTGGGAGGAAAAATACGGTGTCCGGCCGGTCGAAGGTTACGGCACAACGGAACTTTCGCCGGTGGTCTGTACCAACATCCCGAAAGCGAGGCACCATGACGATTTTCAGCCGGATTCCCGCGAAGGTTCCATCGGACGTCCGATGCCGAACATCGCAGCGAAAATCGTGGATGTGGACACCTGGGAGGAAATGCCGGTCGACACACCGGGAATGCTCGTGATCAAAAGTCCGACCGTCATGCAGGGGTACTACAAACAGCCGGAACTCACCGCCCAAGCGATCCGCGACGGCTGGAACATCACCGGCGACGTGGCCAGAATTGATAAAGACGGCTTCATCTTCATCACCGGACGCGAAAGCCGGATTTCCAAAATCGGCGGCGAAATGGTTCCGCACATTATGATTGAGGAAAAGCTCCTTGAAATTTATCAGAAACATCTTTCCGAAAAAGACGGTTTTTCGGAAAAGCTGCTCTCCGATCCTTCCGGTGATGCGGCGGTGTCGGCGGTACTTGTTGTCGGAAGCGTTCCCGACTCGAAAAAAGGGGAACGGCTCGTGGTCCTCTTCACGCAGTTGCCGGTCAGTCCGGACGAGATGTGCCGCGAACTCCGCGAGAGCGGTTGTCCGCTGATCTGGGTCCCGTTGCCGCAGAGTTTCTATCAAGTGGAGTCGATACCTGTACTCGGTTCCGGTAAACTCGACCTTGCCGCCGTCAAAAAGAAGATTCAGGAAATCTGTACGGAACCCCGATAATTGCAGTTCCCCTACAGGACAAGAATCCTCTTTATTGCGGTCATAAACCGGCTTGAGTCCATGCGGACATCAATCACTATGGTTCCAAATCAAAGTTCACGGTCTGTTTCCCGGATTTGAGGTCGGCCGTCAACTCTGAATTTTTGTGGTATCTGGCCGGTAGAATCTCTTTGGGAAGAACCGGATTGTCTGAATCGGTTTCACCTGTAACGGTTCGGATCACGACTTTGTGTTTACCGGGCACGGCTCCGATGGCTGTGGCGGAAAACTTCAGTTCGTAGGTACCATTTGTATCTGTTGTCCCTACCGAAGAACGAGAGCCGTCTTCCGGAAGAAACTCAACAGTTGCCTCGGCAAGCGGCTTACCGCCAAAAGTGACCATACCGGTGACTCGGGCTGTCGCCGGTCCGCGGTTGCAACCGGACACACTGGAAAGGCCGAACATCAGAACAGCCGTCAAAAGTAACATTGCAGAGTTTTTTATCCGCATAAAAATAGAATCCTTTCTTAAAAACTTTTGGATTTTCCTGAATCACTTCGTCCCAACAGGTCATACATAGTTGTATTGACTGTTTCGGAAACGAAATGGACCGACCCATCGCCGAACACAAAGTTAGCTCCTCCGGTATGAAGACTGCTGTATGCTTTGTTGTAATTGTTGGGAGCGGCGGTGTTGATCAAAATGTCATGTTTGGTTCTGCGGACAGCCCTGTAAACGCCGGTGTCATTGTCAACATTGCCGTCGGTAGATGATCCCTGAGAACCGTTTCCCGTACAACCCGGGTTGCCCACACCGAGCCATGCCGCGGCAAAATACCGGATTTCATGAATCCGTGTCGCGACTTCACCGACAAAAATAACGTTGCTCGTTCCATCCTGAATCTGTTCAAGCGTCATGGAGCTGTTGGCCCAAAACACGCCGTTGTTTCTTGAACCGCCGGCGGTCGCGGCGGAATCGTAACTGGATTCGCCCATGCACGCGGCGTAGTTCGATTTGGAAACAGGATTGTCCGCCATGGCGAGATAGACGGTTTTGTTCGTGTTTCCAAAGTTGGCCGTATCATTGTTGAGCGGATTTCCGCTATCCGACGGACAACGAAGCGAAGGAATGATCGCTTGTACAAGAGCTTTGTCCGCATCCGTCAGTGTATTGGTGGTGCCGGTGAGCGAATCTCCCCGGCAAACCGTTTGAAGCATCCGGCGGTTGGGGCCTAATCCCTCATAGAGCGCATTTTGCTCCATATAGGGAAGAATAAAAACATTCCACCCCCAATACGGACGACTGCCGCCGGTTTCCGCCCCGGAGGAAAAATAAATCCACCCCGGCGGTAAAATATTAGCTGCGTCCTGATAATTGTGCATCGCCAGACCAATCTGTTTGAGATTGTTGGAACACTGCATTCTTCGAGCGGCTGCTCGGGCGGCCTGAACCGCGGGTAAAAGAAGAGCGATTAAGATACCAATAATCGCAATCACCACAAGAAGTTCGACGAGGGTAAAACCGAATCGGACAGTCAAACCGGATTGAGTCGTGGATTCGGAACGGACAAGAGAGTTTTGGGCATCGCTTGCAGTACATTTCGTATCGACAGTATTTGCATCTGCAATACGGAAGGCCGTACAGACTACCCCCCCCCCCCCATTTTGACATTTCGGACACAACAATAGTTTTTTCATAAAAAACTCCTTCTCACAAAGTAAATTTGATTGTAAAATCGTAACATCAGAGATTCATATTAATCAAAAGAGAAAGAAAAGTCAAGAGACAAAAAAGAAAAAGGGAAAAATTTTCCGACCGCTTGCTGCTGCACCGCACTTGCTCACTACGTTCGGTTTACGAAACGCTACGCTCCCGAACCGAATGTTCCCTGCCGTTACAGGGTGACTTTCAGTTTTCCATAACCTCTTTTTCGCGGTTTTTGGCCAATTCCGAGGTCTCGTCCTCGAATTTTTTGGTCAATTCCTGAATTTCCTCTTTGGTTTTATCGCGGATGTCTTCCGTGATTTCCTTGTTTTTCTCAGCCGTTTCCGCCATTTTGTTCCCGTCGCGACGAACATTCCGAATGGCGATCTTCGTTTCTTCGGTCAGTTCCTTGATACGCGAGACCATTTTCTGACGCACTTGGGTCGAAAGCGGCGGAATATTGATCCGAATCACCCGGCCGTCATTATTGGGCGTGTAACCCAAGTCGGACGCAATAATCGCTTTCTCAATATCTTTAATGGTTCCCAAATCAAAAGGGCGGATCACAATCTGGTTCGCCTCCGGACAAGCGATGGTGGCGACCTGTTTCATCGGCGTACTCGCTCCATAAGCTTCCACTTTGATAGAGTCCACCAGTCCCGGATTGGCACGTCCGGTACGGATTCCAGTCAAATCGCGTTTCAGCCTGGCGACCGCTTTTTCCATACGGTCCTCGACATCCAAGAGTATTTCTTCGAAATTCATTTTACCCTCTCACACAATACGCAAAAACAGCACTCTTCCTTTGTAGTATAGCAGAAAAAATCCTCCCGGCCACCCCCCATTTTATCGCTCCGTCTTTCCATCTGACTTTGCCGAAGTCTCCGTTTGAGCAGCAGCCGGGAAGCCCCGGACAGCGTACGGGCGTTGCATCCCGGTATGCTCCCGGCACTTTCGTGCGGGCGTTTCCTGTTAGAAAATCTTTCCAATACGAGGCCGAAGGCAACTGCGATGCAACGGCACGTTCCTACTGTCGGCGTGAAGCATGATCGGCGGACATGGCCTGCCGGACAATGTTGGAATCGTCAAGAATCGTCGGGGTATTCTGCATCAAATGCTGAGAATAAAGTGCGGCACACGGAAGGATTTCTTCAAACTTCATCGGCCAGAGCCGCAAACCGCTCCGGCTGTCTTGCGACGGCGTTCCTAACGGTTGTCCGAGGAGAAGCCATTTTTCGTCGGCGGTGAGCAGAACCGAGGAAAACGGCGACCGCGAATCACTTTTGAAAACCAGTACCTGCTCCGAAGGGACTTCACGGCTCAAATCCCATATGCGGACTTCCTGATCGTCCGACCAGGAAATCAGATTGTCATTCTGCGGCGAGAACTGAATCGACCGGACCGGAGCACGGTGTCCGGTGAGAATCTGAGCAAGTTCCAATCCTGATGCCGGATTCCGTTTCCAGATTTTCATGCTGCTGTCACCGTACCCCGCGGCAAACCACTTGTTGTTTTCGCTGAATTTGAGTTTGGAAACCAACGAAACATTCCGGTCAAGAACACCCTGTTCCCTTTTGTCGGGCGACTCAAGATTCCAGACTCGGACGATTCCTTCCTGTTCCGCCGCCGCAAGCATTTTGCCGTCAGGACTGACCGCCACATCGGTGATACCGCTTGCGGAACCATGAAATGTTTTGTGTTCAATGCCGGGAATCACCGCCGTCAGATCGTAAAGGGAAATCGTCTTGTCAAAACTTCCCGACACAAGCCAATGGGAGTCGTCGCTCATCGTCATGGAAGAAATCGGCTGCGAGTGTGCAAACAACCGGGCGGGATTCGTGATTTGTCCGGATTGAGTCAACGCGGCAAGGTCGAATAAATGAATAATACCCTCCGACGGCGGATTCTGGCCTGGCGGCAGGTTTCCCTGATTCGGGTTTTGAGCAACCGCCGCCATCCAGCGAACATTTTTACTGAGGACAAAATCGGTGAAAATCGCAGACGGATCGGAATACACAACAGGACGTTCCCCCGGCTGCATCAGTGACATGTCCCAGAACCAGACCGTTCCTTTTTTCGAGACGCCGACGGCCCATTTCAGGTCGGAGGTGAACTGGAGTTTGGACATTCCTTCCGGCACGACCGCAAGCGGAAAACCACCGGAAGCTTTATCGTAGTCGTGAAGGTCCCAAATCCA
Organism: Planctomycetaceae bacterium; assembly: GCA_031274255.1. Classification (GTDB taxonomy): domain Bacteria; phylum Planctomycetota; class Planctomycetia; order Pirellulales; family Thermoguttaceae; genus WRMR01. Next base: position 11,610 of record JAISQK010000008.1, read on the forward strand.
GAGTTGACCGTTTGTGGCACAAAGCAAAAGCCACTGACCGTCCTCGCTGACCGTCATCGCCTGAACGCCTCCGGTGAAGCCATTGAGCGCCATACCGAGATTTTGCGAAATGATGGACTGGCTCAACGCCCAACAGGCCTGAAACGGTGTCTTGAGTCCCAATTCCTCGAATTTCTGTACCGACTTGAGTGCGTAAATCATGCTTCGTACCGGATTGGTTTCCAATGTACTGACCGCCTCCAAAAGATATTGATCCGCTTCGAACTGCGACAATTTCTGCTCATTGTTCATCATCGCCGTATTGTTCGCCGGAACGACAGGAATGGCGGTATTGGAAACAGCCGCAGCTTCAAATCCTGTCGGAAAACCTTGTGAAGGAATGGAATGGACAGGAATCGCAGAACCGGAGGAGACCGGCATATTGACCGGAAGAGATGCAGCAGGCAACGTGTCACCGGCAGGAGGGAGGACGGCTTCGAAAGGAAAAGACAACGCTGTAAAGGACGCTCCTGAAGGAACTTCCGCCGCAGGAATTGATGCCGTTGACGTTTGTGCAAACGGTGCAAGATCATGATGTTGCGTTGTCATTGAGGCAGGATTTGCCGGATGAGAAAGCTCCTCGGAATGGGGTGTACTTTGAGCAACATTACGTAATTCGACGGAACGAGGAGTGGCTTTTCTGTCAAAAAAGGCAAAACAGGCAAAGAAAAGAACTCCGAGAATCGTCCCTGAAAGAATTAACGTAACGATTTTCCCCTTCTTTTCACTGGAATACGGTTTGGCAGATTGGGAAATCGACATTTCCGTTTCGTGAATTTCGGTTTGAAAGGAGTCCATCACTTTCTCCAGACTCGCAAGCGGTGCGGCGTGAAGAACAAAAACTTCACTATTACCGCTAAAATTCACGGATTCCGGTGTTCGCATGTTTGAATGAAAAGAGCTTTGATTTTGATGTTTTGAAAAGATTGAGGTCATTGCACCAAAGATTTCCCGTTGTTTTACCAAGAATTCCTATTTTTACTTAAAGCAAGACTTTGAAAAGACACACATCTTGAATATCGGATGTTTACCCTGCCCTCGCCAGAAAAATCAGATTTTTTCGCACAATTGCCACTCTGTTATGAGGTAGGTTTTCGAGGATTGGCCGTTGTCAAAGGTTATGTTTCTGCCGTTTTTTTATTTTTCTCTCTGCCCCCACTTGGCAATTCCCGAAATTTCAGCATGATACTACAATGTGAGTTTTTATTGCCCCCTTGTCGTTATTATTGGTAGCGGAGGGAAGGATAACAGGCTCAAATGCAAGCACAATCTATTATTGATGGTATTAATTTCGAAGGACAAAAGTAATGAGACGCCTTTTGATCGCAGGCAACTGGAAAATGAACATGAATCTTTCTTCGGCAAAATCTCTTGCGGAAGAGCTGAAGAAAGAGACGCAAGGTATTACAACCATTGATGTTGCTGCTTGTCCTCCATTTGTGTATTTGACGGCGGTCACAGAGATTTTGGCTGGTTCAAAAGTCGGTGTCGGTGCCCAGAACGGTTATTTTGAAAAAGAAGGGGCATTCACCGGTGAAGTCAGTATGGGCATGATCAGGGAAATCGGTTGCCAGTATGTGATTCTCGGACACAGTGAACGGCGTCATGTTCTGCACGAAAGCAGTGAAGAAGTGAATCTCAAGACACATGCCGCGTTGGCACAAGGACTTACGCCGATTGTTTGTGTCGGGGAACTCCTTGCGGAGCGTGAAGCCGGTGTCACAGATGCGGTGATTCGGCGTCAATTCGATGGTTCGTTCTCAGGTTTGACGGCGGAGCAAATGAAAAAAACGGTCATCGCGTATGAGCCTGTTTGGGCCATCGGCACAGGTAAGGTCGCCACGCCGGAACAGGCGGAGGAAGTTCATGTCGGTATTCGTAATTTGATTACGGAACGTTACGGTAAAGAGGTGGCCGATATTGTCAGAATTCAGTACGGTGGAAGTGTGAAGGCTGAAAACGCAAAAGAGATACTTGGCAAACCGAATGTTGACGGGGCACTTGTTGGAGGGGCTTCATTGAAAATCGCACCGTTTATGGGAATCATTCAGGCTGCCGACTGATGTTTTTCTTTTGTCTTAACCCTTGAAAACGTAAAACTTTAGGAAAATTCAATGTTTCTATCCTTTTTGTCGGCTTGTGCCATGATTGGTCTTTGTACCTTCCTGATCCTGTTGATTTTGATTCAACGCGGTAAAGGAGGCGGTCTTGCCGGTGCGTTCGGGGGAATGGGCGGTCAAAGTGCATTCGGCACCAAGGCGGGCGATACGTTCATGAGGATTACCATTGTGTGTTCCATTATTTGGTTTGTGTTTTGTCTGGCAGCGGCATTTTGGGTCGCTCCCAGAAAAAACGTAAAGAGCGGTTTGGGACTTGGTTCCGGTGTAAGTACTTCAATACCAGATAATTCCGGCACAGGAACGGTACCCGGTCATTCCGCTGTACCGGTCACAATACCGGAACCAACGGACACGACAGCACCGGTTATTCCGACGCCGGTTGTTCCGGCCTCCCCTGCTCAGCCGCAGGAGTAATGTTGTGTTACTGAGCATGACCGGTTACGGCGGCGTTTCACTTCATGAAAACGGAGTCACTGTTTTTGTCGAAATCAAAACAGTCAATAATCGTTATCTGAAAGTTTCGCAGCGGATCAGCGAAAGTTACGGTATTTTGGAGTCACGGATTGAGAATTTGATTCGCGAAACGTTAAGACGTGGTTCAGTTAATATTTTTGTGCGCATTTCCCTCGAAAAAACCGGAGCGGATTTCTCCATTAATAAGGAGGTGCTGAAACAGTATATCAATCAGATTCGCGAGGCGGAAGAAGAGTTAGGGATTAATACGATGTCCCAGCCGGGGCAACTTGCAGGACAGGCCGTTTTGCTCCCCGGGGTAACGCAAGAATCGGTGGCGTCGGAAGATAGGGCGGAATCGGTTTGGCCGTTCGTGGAACGGGCTGTCGTAGCGGCGATAAAAAAACTTGATGGAATGCGGCTTGCTGAAGGAGAGTCGATGGCCGTTGACTTGATCGAAAACTGCCGGTTGTTGATGAAATGTATCCAGGAAGTGGAAACATTTGCTCCGGAGGTGGTGGAACAGTATCGTCTTCGGCTGACAGAACGTGTGGAACGGATCATGACAGAGTCTCAATTGACACTTGATCCGGCGGATTTGATTCGTGAAGCGGCACTGTTCGCTGATAAATCGGACATTTCCGAGGAGATAGTGCGTTTCAAGAGTCATTTGAAGCAGTTTGACGACACGATAAAAAAGGACAACTCTCAAGAAGGTTGCGGGCGGAAGCTGGATTTTTTGACACAGGAATTGTTCCGTGAAACGAACACCATCGGTTCAAAAGCCAATGACGCGAAAATCACCAACCGTGTTGTTGAAATGAAGACAATCATTGAGCGGATTCGCGAAATGGTTCAGAATGTAGAGTAAAAATGTCGGCTTCAAAAGGTAAAATCATTATCGTTTCCGGTCCGTCAGGGGTCGGAAAAGGGACGATTTTGAAGGAAGTGTTTCGTAACTCTCCTTTACCATTGGAGTTAAGTGTTTCGGCCACAACACGGAAACCGCGTCCAGGGGAAGAAAACGGTGTCAATTATCACTTCCTCACGGAAGAAGAATTTGAGTTGAGACGTCAAAATGGAGAATTTGTAGAATGTTTTGAAGTCTTTCAAGGAGGTGACTGGTATGGAACGCTAAAAAGCGAGTTGGATTTAAGACTCAAACAGGGAAAATGGGTTGTCTTGGAGATTGATGTTCAGGGAGGGCTTGCCGTGAAGGAAATTTATCCTGATGCGGTGACGATTTTTTTGCTCACTCCAAACCTCGACATTCTCAAGGAACGGCTTCGTGAACGCGGTACGGAATCGGAAGAGGCAATCACGCGGCGGTTTACGCGGGCGGTTCAGGAATTAAGTTATAGAAAACATTACACTTATCAGATTGTCAACGATCATTTGAAAACGGCTGTTGACGAATTTTGCGCATTATTGAAATCAATACAGGAAACAACATGATTGAAGAATTGAAAGATGAAGAATTGATCCGGCGCGTCAAAGGACGTTTCAAGCTTTCGACATTGATTCAGAAGCGACTGGTCTATCTCAACAAAGGAGCCCGTGCTTTTGTCGACACAGATAAAAAAGACAAACTTTCGATTGTTATTCAGGAAATCATTGAGGACAAAATTTATCTCGACATGGAAGGAAATCTTCAGACGCGGCACCCTAATGGGTTTGATGCCGGAATTCTCGACTCCGATTTCAGTGACGGTCAATAATTTCCGGTATGCCATTTGCACTTGAAATCTTGTATTTCCTAAATTGATCGGATATAGTATACAAAGTCAAGAGAGGAATCCATGGACGCTTATCATTTACCGGAACACGAGAGAGTGTCATTGAAACGGCTTCACAAGACGCTCAAAGTCAAACGGGAAGCCGATAAGGTGAAGGCAGTCTATCTCCTCGGCTCCGGCTGGGCGGTAAAATGGACTGCCGAAGCCCTTGATCTTGACGCCCAAACAGTTCGCCAGTATTTTCTTGATTATAAAAATCAGGACAAGCGAATCCGGAAAACCGGTGAGTGGGTCAAACTTCATGACACCGGCAAAGAATCGTCGCTGAGCCAAGATCAAGAACTCTCGCAACATCTCGACGGCAATCTTTATCAACGCTCGAAGAGATGATTTTATACATCAAGAAAAAATACAAGCGGAGTACTCATTGAGCGGCGTAAGAAAGTTGCTTCATCGTCTTGGTTTTTCATAGAAGAAACCGAAAGCCGTGCCGGGAAAACTTGATCCGCACTTGCAAGAGTTGTTTATCCGCAAGTACCGCCGGCTTCGGAAAACGCCGGGCGAAAACGATGTGATTCTGTTTGCTGATGCCGTGCATCCGACTTATCAGATGATTGCCTCCTACGGTGGGATGAAGAAGGGCAAAGAGAAAGAGCTGCAGACCAATAGCGGTCGGGAAAG
>JAISQK010000015.1 GCA_031274255.1 Planctomycetaceae bacterium
GTACCTTAATGTTGCCGGTGCGGTCGGAGGAAACCGGGACATGGAACGGACCAAAGGGGGCTTCATACCAAAATCCACTTGGTCGTGGCTGTGCGATGTTTCCATCCGCTTGCGATGGGCGGTGAAGCAGCATGCTTCCCGTCACGGATTGCAAGTTGGGAGAACGTCTGATCGAAGGGATTGACGCCCGGTTTTTGCTTGCCGACCGCGGCTGCGATACCAACGCGATCCTTAATACCGCTCTGGCATCGGGAATGACTGCGGTGATTCCGCCCAAGAAAAACAGCAAAGAACAACGTGCGTATGACAAAGGGTAGTCCAAGAAGCGTAACGCCTTTTTACACCTGAAATGCTGGCGCGGCATTGCGACTCGTTATGCAAAAAACACCGCATCTTTTCTTGCGGCCGTCCATATTCGCTGTATGGCCATTGGGAGCGAAAACTATTGACGACACTGCCTAGAATTTTCCTCTCATTCACGTTCTCTTTTGTGTGCCGCGATGTCATAACATTGAGTGCTCTCTCCGGTATGTCTCTCTCTTTGTCTCCGTACTCTCCAAAAAAAGGCCGATGTCGACAAAACTGCTCTATTTTCAAGTGACTCAAGTTGGTATGATTGTTGGAATAGGGTCATCATTTTTCTGCCGTCTGTTGTATCGTCCAATGCTTTTGAAAACGTATTCAATAATCCTGTTTTGTCTGATTCCGGGACTGCTCACTGGCTGCAGGCTTCCAGGGGTGTTGCATGTTTCGCGGCTGGACATCGGAAGAAGCCGTGATCTGATGCTGGAAGCGGCTTCAGCTCAGGAACGGAACGATCTGGAAACGGCGGAGACCAAACTGGCCAAAGCGGTGAAAATCAATGAAAATGACGGCGACATCCGCAGCAAATACGCCGAAGTTCTCTGGCAGCACGGCAAAAAACAGGAGGCCGTTGAGCAGCTCCTTATTGCGGTAAAAAAATTCCCTAATGATGCGAGACTCTTTCTCCTTCTGTCCGAACAGTGCTATGAAATCGGAAACATTGAAATGTCCCAGGTCTATGCCGGCGAAGCGATCAAAAAGTCAACGCAGGAAAACAAGTCCATGATTCATCGGGCATGGACAATTCTGGCGCGGATTCAATACCGGCAGGGACACTATAAAAACAGCCTGGCCAGTTATCATAAAGCATTGATGTTTTCGCCGCAGAATCCGGAACTTCTGTCAGAGTTGGCCGCACTGTACGAGTCGATGAATCATCCGGACCGGGCACTGGTAAGCTGGCAAAAAGCATCTCATCTATATCAGCTTTCTCAGCCTGACAGTGAACCGGAGCAAATTTTCCTCGGTCAGGGAAACGCTTACATGGCCATGGGACGTTATCACGAAGCGGCGGAACAGTTTCTTGCCGCCCAACAACGTTGGCCGAATGACACGCGGATTTACTGTCGGCTGGCTCAGGCGAAATTGGCTCTCGGCGAAATCGCGGAAGCAAGACAACTCACGGAACAAGCGATGGCTCTTGCCCCGCAGGATCGGCAGATTCTGGACTTGAAAAACCGTGTCGAACTGGCTCAACTGGCACAGACGCAAAATCCGCCTGTCCGGTAACGGGAGGAAGCGGAATGAAAAAACATCAACCGGCAAGTCTATTGAACGGATGGAACAATCCGGGCATCTGCAGATCATTCCCTTTTATTTCGTGCGGACATGGAGTATCGGATCGGAGCCTAACGGAAGCGTCACTGCCGCTTGTTTTTCCGCCGCGGCGTAAATCGCAAGAATGATTTCGACACTTTTCCGCCCCTCATGACCGTCAACAAGCGGTTTTCGTCCCGAATCAATGGCGTCCAGCACATCCCGGAACTGTCTGGCGTGAGCATGGTATCCGATGGCCGCAGGGTCTGCCGCCCCGCCGCCGGTGGAAAGCCGATTGGTCATGGTTTCGCGAATTTCCGCGTCATCGTCAATAGACGAAGCGAAATCCCACTTGATGATGTCCTCTTCCTCCATCACGGCGGAACCGGTCGAGCCGTGAATTTCGATCCGTTTCAGATAACCCGGGTAAGCCGCGGTGGTCGCTTCGATGATTCCGAGTGCCCCGGACTGAAACCGTATGGCTGCCGCAGCGGTGTCTTCGACGGCAATCCGCTCATGAGCCAAAAGCGATGTGACCGCATTGACTTCCACAACCGGTCCCATGAGCCATGTCAGCAAATCGACACTGTGGATCGCCTGATTCATCAAAGCCCCGCCACCATCAAGTTCCCATGTTCCCCGCCACGCGCCGCTGTCGTAATATTCCTGAGTGCGGTACCATTTCACAATAGCGTCCCCGATGGTCAACTTGCCGAACCGTCCGGATTCTATCGCTTTTTTGATTTTTCGGCTGGAATCATGGAACCGTGACGGGAAAATCGTCGAGAGCGTGATGCCTGCCTTGTCACAGGCCGCAATGATTTTGTCGCAGCGTTCCAGTGTGATTTCCAGAGGCTTCTCCACAATCACATGCTTTCCGGCCTCCGCCGCGGCAACGGCCGTCTCACAATGTGCTCCGCTGGGGGTGCCGATGGTCACAATTTCAAGATTCGGATGAGTCAGGAAACTGTTGAGATCAATGTAACTCTTTGCGCCGTATTCTTTTGCGATGCGTTCCGACGACTGGGGGACATGATCGAAACACGCCACCAGATTCCCGCCGATTTCACGAATGGCCTTGGCGTGAAAGGACGCAATCATACCGCAGCCGATGATTCCAAAGTTTTTGACCATAAAACCCTCTTTCTATTGAATTTTACACAGAATTTTTTAGATGAACTTCGCGTCTATTATTAAAAAAGATAAGGAAAAAGTCAAGGATTTTGAGGAGTCATTTTATGAATAATCGGTTTTTCCTTCAAATCGGCGGAATAAAAAATGCTATAATTACAAACATATTATTGTTTTTGAGACGTGGTGAATAACGCTGTACTTTTTTCATTGAATGGCGGCCGACATGCAAAAAGAACCTTTTCAGTCTTCGCATCTTTTTTATATTCACGAAAAACGCACATGGAAAAGAAAATTTTCCGATGCATTCCGCGGATTGGGACAGTCCGTGAAGCAGCAGTCCAGCTACAAAGTCCACATTTTTTTTATGGTCATGGTGCCGCTGCTGGGACTTTTTCTCCGTCTGGACGTATTACAGTGGTGTATGTTGATTCTCTGTATTACAGTGGTGGTCGCCGCGGAAATGTTCAACACCTCGATAGAGACGCTTTCCCGCGCCGTGACGCAGGAAGAAAACGCTTTTGTCGGACGTTCACTGGACATCGCCAGCGGTGCGGTTCTTACGGTTTCCATCGGGGCAAGCCTCGTCGGAACGATTATTTTTCTGAGTGCTTTTCTCCGCTGCGGATTTGCCGGATAACTTTTTGTGGAAAGAAAAAGGCGGACATTTCGCACGAATGGTCCGGTCTCTCGGCAAATTCCGACCGAAAAATAAAAAATACATAAAAATTATCGACTTTATCAGTAAAATGGTCTTTATCAAATAGACAAAATATGCAAAAATATAAGGCAATATTAAAAAGAAACATACTTTTTATCATTTGAAAATCGTTTGTTAATAACGTATATCACCATAGTGCTGTATTTTGTGTATTTGTTCTATTCCGTCCTGTCTGTCATGAGATTGAAACATCCTTTATTTTATCAGAGTATCACAACATGGATCTTGTTGTTGACGGTGATGTTTCCGCTTTTACCGGGATGTCAGAATTTTCCGTACAAAATCGATCCGTCCGGGAATTGTCTTTTTGTGAAAAATGACAATCCGGCAAAGCTTCCGGCGGAAGAGAGTCCGTTCGTCTCACGCCCTGCAGCGACTCCCTCAATGAATCCATCGACGCAACCTCCCGGAGTGACAGGTGGGAGTGCCCCCCGCGCGACACTGGTTCCTTCCGGAATGACAACGGTTCCCGGTATCAGCGTGACTCCCGGAGTTCCGGATTCCACGGCGGCGGTTCCGGTGATAACAGCTCCGGCGGCTCCGCTTCCGGCGGACCGAAGCACATTGGCCATTCCCGGTTCCGGCCCGATTCTTCTGATGTCTCCTCAGGAGCAGATTGCTCTGGTCGGCTCGGAAATCGTGGTTTTGGCGAGTTACCTCGGTGACGACAAGTATCTGCGGACCGGTGAGAAAATTGAGTGGTCGCTTGATGGGGTCGGGCACTTGATGATGACCAATCCGAAAGAGTGCGGAAGCTGGTTTTTCGGAAATTTCACCAAAGATCAAAAAATCAGCGACCGGTACGCCGTGGCCGCGACGACGCTCTACGAAGGGGTACTGGACCGCGGTGCCGCCGACAAAGCAGGAAATATTCCCGTGCTTGCCGGTCAGTCCTGGGCGGCGGTGCAGTCCGCCGTGGAGGGAACCACCACCATCACCGCCATGGCTCCGACCATTACCGATTGGCAGCGGCGCTCCGACCGTTCCGTCATTCACTGGATTGACGCCGAGTGGATTTTCCCTGTTCCGGACATCGCTAAAATGGGAACGGTCAAGCCAATCGTCACGACAATCAAAAAACGTTCCAGCGAGAGTCCGTGCCCTGGTTGGTTGGTGCGGTATGAAATTCTAGGCGGTCCGGACGCCGTATTTGAGCATTCCGGTACAAAAATCGCCGAAATCGCCGCCGACGAAAACGGTAAGGCGACAGTCCATCTCCGGCAAGTCGCCGATATCGCTGGCACTAATACGATTTCCGTACGCATTATTCGGCCTGCCGGTCTCAACGGAGGGGGGAAGCGTCTTGACCTGGGCGGACGTAATGTGGCTCTCACCTGGACAAAAGACGATCTTCTGGGAATCAACATCACAATGCCGGAATCATCGTTTTTTAACATGCCGATGAAGTGTGAGATTGCCATCACGAATTTCTCTAACACCGTGCGGAGCGGAATCGTCCGTCTGCCGATTCCCGCTTGGGTGACGTATTTGGAAAGTAACCGGCCCGCTCAGATTGTGGATTCCAGCCTTGATGGAGGAAAAACACTCGTTTGGAATATGCCGGATATTGCCGCGAACAGCAAAACCCTGATTGACTTTACCATTCAAGCCAACGGCACCGGCTCGGAATCCAAACAACTGGATCTCAAACCGGAACTGACTCAATACACAGGAAGTCCGCCGCCGGAGCCGGAACAACCGTCCATTTCCCCGCCGTCCGCCCCGACGTACAACACGCCGTCTTTGGGTTCCGGTACTTCTCAACCGGGATATCTTCCATATAATAGTGGAACTGCGCCGGGAGGATACACAGGAAATGGTTCCGCAGCAACAGACGAAAGTCGGATCACCATCACACCGAATCCACCAAGAGGAGCGTCCCCCCCCGGGGCGGCTCAGCCGGAAACGCAGGCAAACCCTGATCCGTCGCAATTTCGCGGTAAAGTGAATATTCGGCTTGAACCGCCGGAGGAAATGCGAATGAATGTTCCGGCGAAGTTCAATGTTGCCGTAGATAATCAGTCAGGAATCCCGTTGAATAAGGATAGAACGTTTTTTTTGTTTAGAATTCCGCAGGGATTGGCTTACCTCAATAACCGACAACCACTGTCAGGAAATCTACAGATTCCCGCGGATATTCGCATAAATACGACACTTTTTGAGCCAAGTTTGATTTCCGAAACAGCGGGGGATTACAAAGTACAGGTTTTCGTGGCGATGTTGAAACCGGAGGTCACAACCCTTCAAAATTATGATAATGATGTTGAATTCCTCAGTAATGCAGAGTGCAATATCCGCGTGGGGTACTGATGATTTTATGACGCAAGACGACCTATGAACGGCACACCCCGTGAACTTACGCGGAATCATTCCCGCCTGTTTCAGAATCAGAAATATGTTTATCCGGTGGTCAGCCGCCGGTCGCGGGGACTCTCTATCGGCATCAACATCAGCCCGACCTGCCTGTGCAACTTTTTGTGTACGTACTGTCAGGTGAACGGTGTGTATCGGCAGCAGCGTGAATCGCATACCGGTACGCTGACAGTTGATCTTGCCGTGCTGGAACAGGAACTTCGCAAAACCGTTGCGGCGGCACTCGACGGCACGCTCTTTGAAATTCCCGAGTTCGCGCAAATTCCGTTGAATCAGCGGCACTTCAATGACATTGCGTTCAGCGGCGACGGCGAACCGACACTCTCTCCGATGTTTCGCGAGACAATGCAAACCGCGCTGAATGTTCATCAGGAGCTTTGTCCCGAAACGGTGAAGATTGTTTTGATTACCAATGCGACAACATTTCATCTTCCGCAGACAGCCGAAACACTCTCACGGATGATGGAACATCACGGCGAAATCTGGGCAAAACTCGACGCCGGTACGGAGGATTTGTACCGCCGAATCAACCGGAGCAAGGTGCCGTTTTTTACCGTCTTGCGGAATCTGGAAATGATGTCGCAGTGGAAACCGATTGTGATTCAATCGATTTTTCTTTCACAGGACGGCGTTTCCCCGCCGCCGGAACAGATCGGATATTACATTGACCGGCTGAAACATCTTTTGGACATCGGCGGTAGGATTGACCGTGTCCAGCTTTACACCATTGCCCGCAGCACGCTGGAATCCTGGGTGTCACCGCTCCGTGAGGAACAGATGGAAGCGATTTCCGAACAGGTCTCCCGCGAAACCGGTCTCACCGCGGAAGTTTTCTGTTGAATCAAAATCAAACGGTCTCTTTGACAAGAATATCGCAATGGACCGGCCGGTCAACGGGTCTGATCCTCAATCCATTCAAGATAAGCGTCACTTCCGTCAATGATCGGTAAACTGATGATTTGCGGCATGTCGTAAGAATGCACATCGAGAATCGTGTCGCGAACCGCCGGGAACCGTTCGTTGGTCGTTTTAATCAGACACAACCATTCCTGGGAAGTTTCCAGTTGATTCTCCCAGCGGTAGGTACTGGTGACAGGGCCTGTGACCTGAACACATGCCGCCAGCCGCCGGTCCACGACAATGGCCGCGAGATTTTTCGCTTCCTCCTCACTTGAACAGGTCGTCTGAATCTGAATATAAGTCTCGGACATTGCAATTTCCTTTCGCAAAATGCGGCCGTCTCAAATAGAAACGATTGATTTTAGGGAAAATCCATCATGCCTGTTATTTTGAAAATCAAAACACAAAGTTGATTTTTGTCAAACGTTCCGCAAGTGCCGCCATGAGGTTGTTTTCATCCTGTTCCGTTTCCGCCGGATAAGTGACCGAAAATCGAAGAAAAGAGCCGGCATCGTCCCAGGGAACGGTGCAGACCGATTGGTCCGTAATCAAAAATTGGCTGACTTCCTCGGCGTTTGCAAAGGTTTTACCGTCTTTAAGTCCTTTGGGAGCACGGGCATAAAGAAAGTACGTTCCTCCGGGAATCTTACAGCCGAAACCGAATGGATTGAGTGTATCCACCAGTTTTTGCAGACGGCGGTGATACTTTTGGCGAGCTGCTGCCGGAATCGCCGGATCGTCCAGAGCGGCGGCCGCCGCTTTCTGAATTGCGAGAAACTGACCGGAGTCACTATTGTCCTTGACATCTGCGAACGCACGGACAATCCGTTCGTGACCGCAGACCCAACCCATCCGCCAACCGATCATATTCCAGCCTTTGGAGAGCGAATGCACTTCGACCCCGACATCCTTTGCTCCGGGAACTTGCAGAAAACTGAGCGGTTTTTCGCGAAATGAAAACATGACATGCGCAGCATCCTGAATGACGACCATTTTGTTCTTTTTCGCAAAATCAATGACTTTTTTATAAAATTCCACCGTCGCCACCTGTCCCGTCGGACTGTTCGGATAATTGATCACCAACAGTTTGGCACGCCGGAGAATTTCCGCAGGAATATTGTCGAGATCGGGATAAAAATGATTCTCCGCCAACAGCGGCAAACGGAAAACTTCACCGCCGCAGTACTTTGCATGTGTACCGGCCACAGGGTAACCCGGTACTGTCATGAGAGTGACGTCATCCGGATTGATAAAACAGTCGGGAAGCATTGCCAATGCCGGTTTGGACCCAATAGAGTGATTGATTTCCGTTGCCGGATCGAGCATCACTTGAAAAGTCCGCTCCATAAATCGTGCGACGGCTTGTTTGAATTCCGTACATCCATTATCAGCATAGCCCCGGTTTTCCAGCTTACTGATCTCCTGAGTCATGATGTTTCGGACTTTTTCATCGGCCATGGCGTCATTCTCACCGATACCGAAGTCGAGAAGTTTTCTATTTGGAAAATCCGTCAGAGCCTTGCGTTTTGCCCGCTTGATTTTCTCGAACTTATAAATATCATTGGACTTGCCGTAATTGGCGCCGCCGATACGCTCGGCAAAAAGTTCCTGGAAATAAGGATCGCTCATTGTTTTGATTTTTGTTGAAAAATTGAGTCAATAAGGGCGGATAACAAATCACACTGATTCTACTTGATTTTTCAGAAAAAATAAGCCGTCTGAAACAAAAACTTGAGGGAAAATTCCAAACTTTTTACAGATTGTGCTTGACAGTTCCTTGTTTTTCCGTGTACTATATACAATAGATAGACGATGGTCCTTTTATCTGACAATTTTCATCAAGAAACTATACTTTGTGGGAGAGATTATGTCTCCAACGGTCCGGCGAGTTGCTTTTTTCGGATTTTTTGCAGCGGTTTTCATTTCGGCTGTTTCCGCTTTTGCTCAGTACGACGAAGGAAATATTGACAAGTCGCAAGCAGGCAAAAAGAATGACGTATTGACGGCATTGCGGTCCGGAGCGGGTTTGGGTGACGGCAATTCTGTTGTCAAGACTTATTTGCGGAAGTTTTTTTTCCCGCGATGGACAGCAGCCGCCAACGCCGCGGAACTGATTAATTACCGGAACCGTGAACTTCCTGAACTTTTGGACGCGGCAACCGGTCAGGCCAGGACGGAACTTCTGGAAGAGTGCAAAACATTACTCGCTTACATGGCGTCAAGTAAAAAGAATTATTATCCTGCCTGCCGGTTTAACGCGATGTATGCATTAGGGTCACTCAATCTTCAGGAAGGTCAGCCGCCGGTTCCGTACACACCGGCCGTTGCGGAGCTGCTCAAAGGGTATCAGGACAAAACGTATCCCGACGGGGTACGGCTTGCGGCCCTTGAAGGATTGCAGCGTCACGCGATGCTTGGAATTCCCGACGATTCTCTGCGTGACGAACAGGTCGTGCCGTTGCTGACTCAGATTGCGCTGGACACTCCTTATCATGAGGGGGATACAACGGAAAAGCCGGGCGATACGGCACTTGAGATTGTTGTTGAACAAAAAGAGGGCTTCTCGAAAACCTCCGAGCCGCAGCGTTCGGCGGAAATTCAGGATTGGTACCGAATGCGGGCGATTCAAGGACTCGGAGCAATGAAAGGAACCAAAGTCGCGGGAAAAATTGCCGGGACGCTTCTCACGATCATTGAAAATAAAGTGGAGAATCCGGTCATTAAATACGAAGCGGCTTTTGCGCTGGGACAACTGGAAATCAAAGAAGGGGATGTTCCGCTTCCCCGTGCGTCCAAGACACTGGTGGAACTTGGGATTGTTGTTTGTGACGATTCGCTTGCTTTCATGGAAGAACAGTTACGTTTGCAACAGGTCATGAGTTCCGCCGGGGGAATGTCCGGAGTCGGCGGCGGAATGACGGGAGACGGCGGAATGGGCAGTACGATGGGCGGTCCAAGCAGCGGGATGAGCGGAGATTTTGGAGGAATGACGGGGATTTCGACGATGAGTGATGCTCAACGAACCCAAATCAATAATTCACTTCAGCGTGTGAAATACGGATTCAGTTCGATTGCGGTCAGTATCGGCGGACAGAAGGGAAACACCAAAGGACTCCTTCCGATTTCGGAAAAAGACCAAATTGTCAAGGGAATGCTGGAGAATACACAAACCTATATTGCCGCGTGCATCAAGTTTCTTGATGAGGGAGACCCGGAAAAGGCAAAACAACTTGCTCAGGCCAGAAGAGCCGCTGAAGCGATGAGCGCAGGCGGCGGAACGAGAATGAGGGGGACGGACGGTGCTTCCGGAAGGGAGACCGCCGCACCGAAGCCGTCTGCAAACGATCCGAAGGTGACAATGCGTGAAATTGAGGATCAGCTCAAAGCGGTCAAAGGAAAATTCCGTGTGCTGATTGATTCGCCGACACAGATTGCTCCGGCGGCTCCCGCCGCAGCCCCTGCGGTCAACACATCCGCCGCCAACTGACGGATTATTAATGTCAAAATCACCAAGGCTTATCATGGAGGAAATGCTTTGACTTTTATCAATACGATCAGGATACCGGTGATGGCGGGTATCCTGATGATGTTGGCTTTCTCCGGATGCAAAGTGGGAAAAGGACTTTCGGTTGGTCCCGAAGGTTCGTTCCTTGGTATTCCGGTTGAAATCGGTTCCAACGAAACTCCGGGAACACCGTCGGAAAATCTTCGGGCGGGAAGTGTGCTTTCGGAAAAACAGCCGAAGGCCGTGGAAACGCAAGTGGCTGTTCATGACGAAACGCCAAAACCTCTGCAGGTGACAGAACGTGACGTGAATCCCGTCCAACAAGTCCGTTTTGCAAAACCAGTGGAGATTTCCGCCGCGGAACCGTTTCCGCAGCTTCAGGAAAACACCTGGGTAAAGAATTTGAAGCCGCAATCCGGTCATTGGCGATGGACGAATACGAAAATGGAGGAACTTTTGATTCTTCCTGAACCGTATCGTCCGAACTTTGAGGCTTTTCTCGCAGCAGAGACCAATGCTCTGATTCGAGCGAATGCGGCCATTGTGTCGGCACAGGAAAAATCGGCTTCTGAAGCACTTAGCGCGGCACTGCTTGATTCCATTCATTCGGCGGCTCTCCCGTTGAATATGCGGAGTGCCGCAATAGAAGCGTATGCGTCGCTGGATTCCACCACCGGGGAAGACCTTCTTCAAATATTCGACACCTATTTCGAGAAAACGGACTCCGGCAAAAGCAATCCGGGCAAACCGGAACTTGTGCTGGAGTTGTTGAATGATCTGCCGGACAAAGTGCCGCTTTCGTCCTCTTATTATGCCAAGCCGCTTGAAGGCAGGAACGAAAAAATCCGATTGGCCGTACTCAAGCTTTGGCGCGATGCGGACCCCGCTGACCGGACGCTGCAGCTTCCCGATGCCGTTGCCGGATGTGTGCGTGACCGTGTGCCTGCGATTCGCGCGGCGGCGGTGGAAACTCTTGCCAAATGGAAACATCCGCAGGCGTTTGCATCGCTGGAGTCGGCATTGCGCGACCCGACCGCGAATGTACGGTGTGCGGCGATACACGGTCTCGGTCTTCTCAACACGCAAGAATCCGTGCAGCTTCTTCTGCCGATGAGAAACAATCCGTCGTCACCTGTCCGCGCGAGTACGGCATCGGCTCTTTTCGAAGCGGGAAATTTTGACGCACTGTACCGCATGGCCGATGATGAAGACGCCAAAGTCCGGTGTATTACGGCAGCGGCACTGGCCAAATCAGAAAACGATCACGGAGAGCAAATCGCCCGAAAGTATCTCCGCGACCCGAGTCCTGATGTGCAAAACGCCATGTTGGAAGCGATCTTTGACTGGAACGCGGCGCGGGCGTATCCGATTTATCTCGAAGCGATGGATTCCGGCCTCACCAGATCGCGGATCACCGCCGCGAAACTCCTCACAAGACGCTGGCCGGAGATGGCCGCGTATGATTTTCAGCCGGAAGTGAAGACGGATAAAAGCCGTGAAGCACTGAAGGCGATTCACGCATTGTTCCAAAGGGATGTTTTGCCTTCGCTGGAAGACAACATGGAAATGGAGTTTGTGAGTGTCGAATCCCATTCCGACACGACGCTCCGTCAGGTGCTGTCGCTGCTGGAAACGTACCGGGACGCACAAGATCGGGAAACATGCGTTCAAATCGAATCACGGCTCATCAATCTCGGGAAAAATCTTGTACCGGTCTTCGAAGAAATTTCCGCAGGCGGTATTCCGATTCCTGAGTCGCTTTACGTAACGGTTTTGCCGAAGGTTGATCCCATGTTCGAGCGGCTCGCAAAATTCCGTGCGAAAGAGGCGGCATCACGCCGGGAGGCCGCAACAAGACTTCAGGAGGATGCGAAGTATAAGGTTCTTTCTCCGCTCGTGTATTCCTGTCTGAAAATGCAGTTGCTTCAGGAAAATGACGACATCGTTCAAATCCGGCTTTGGGAACTGGTGAACCGGCAGATGGGGATGAAAGCGGTTGAAAAGAATGACGTTTTCCGTGAGTTTGCCCATCAGCTTGCGGAACATTCGTTCGCACAGTCTTCACCGGAACTTCACCGCCGGGCATGTGAGTATCTGAAGAAAAACGGCACCTCCGCAGATGTCGGTTATCTCATCACGGAGCTTCAATCTTCAACGCCGTCGGTGATTCGGGCGGCACTTCAGGCGATCCGTGTTTTGGGAAACGCGGATCAAACGGAACTTGTGCGACCGTATCTTACTCATCCGCAGACGCTGATTGTGATTGATGCGGCAATGACGCTTCATCATTGGGGAGTGTCCATCGGCACGGACACACTTCAGCGGCTCACTCATTCCGGCGACCGCATGACACGGTTGGCTATTGTGCAAAGTATCCGGGATACGAACGATCCGACGCTGAGTTTTCTGCTGATTCAAATGCTTGATGAACCGGGAAGCATTCGTTCGGAGGCACTGGATACGCTTCCCGGGCTGACCGGTAAAAACATTGCCGCGCCGCAGGAACTGGTGGGCATGCCGGTCGAGGAACGTGTTCTGCGATGGAAAAAGTGTCCTGTACCGTAAGCCGCATGCTATTGCACCGGCAGCGTAGCACGCTACACCGGTCGCGAGCCGCGACCGGCCAACGCCCGTGCGTTAGATCCCGCAGTAGATTTACTGGAGTATTACGGGCTTCGGCCTCCAGTTGGAAAGATTTTTCCAACCGACGGCGAACCGAACGTAGTGAGTGTGAGCCTACCACCCACCCGCCGCGATGCCGCGGCGGACGTATGGAGCTGCCGCTCCGAGAGCCATGAACCCGTTCGCGTTGCTCACTGGAATCAATAAGGAATGTAGTTGGAAAAGATGGTCTACTGGAAAGCGAACCGAACGTAGTGAGCGTGAGCACACTGTCCGCCGCGGCTCGCGGTCGAGATCCAACGCCCTCGCGTTGGCCGGTCATTCATGAAAAATCAGCAGTCCGGTTTTGCTTTCATTTCAGCTTTTGGTATAATGAAAGAGTAGAAATCTCACTCAAACCCTGATTTTTCCGAGAGATGACCAATTTCGAAACACATTGCCCCAACTGCCGCAGTACCTATGTCGTGGACATGGCGTATCAGGGACGCCGTGCGGTCTGCCGTAACTGTAAAACATCGTTCCTGTTGATTCCCGATATTTCTTCTGAATCCAACTCTTCCGCGGACTCCGCCGCCACCCGGGACATCACCTCAGAGCGTGTCACGGAGGATTCCTCGTTTTCGCTGAGGGACATTTTGCCGGTTCCTTCCGATTCGCCGCCGGAAAAACCGCTTGCCGCTTCCAAGTCCCGGACGAAAACACTTTCCGGAACGGAAAAGGCCACTTCTGCCGGGATGGAAAGGACCTTTTCTGAAAATCCGACCGCGGAACCGGAATCCCTCACGCCGATTTGGAAGGTCGGCGATGTTCTTCTCGGCGTCTATGAAGTGCTTCCGATGCCGAATGGTCAGCCGTATTCCGAAGGAGGGGTCGGAGTGGTGCATCGGGTTTATCACCGCGAATGGGACATCGAACTGGCGGTGAAAAGTCCCAAGCCGAGCGTCTTTCAGGTGGAGTCGGGCAAAGCGAGTTACGAACGGGAATGTCAAACCTGGATTGAGCTGGGGCTGCATCCCAACATTGTGACATGTTATCTTGTCCGGCGGATTGACGGTATTCCGAGACTTTTTGCGGAACTCGTACCGGACGGAAGTCTGAGCGACTGGATTCAGGACAAACGATTGTATCAGGGAACCCGTGAGGAGGTCCTGAAAAGGATTTTCGACATTGCGATTCAGTTTGCCTGGGGACTGGATTATTCCCACAAACAGGGGGTTTTACATCTCGACATCAAACCGGCAAACGTCATGATTGCAGGCAGCCGCGTCAAAGTGACGGACTTTGGTCTGGCGCGGGCGGTCAGTGCGGCGGAGTCGGACGGGATTTCCCAGTGGGAAGGAATGACGCCCGGTTATTGTTCGCCGGAGCAGCATGAAGCGTTTCTGTACTACAAAGCGGGAAACCGGCACGGCGGACCGGTGATTACCGCACAGTCGGATATCTGGTCGTGGGCGATCAGTATTCTGGCAATGTTTCACGGACGCGCTCCGTGCAAACGGGGCGGTCAGACGGCTCACAAAGTGTTCGAACAGTATCTGCGTGTCCCCCGCGCGGAGGAAAAACCGGTCATGCCGCCTGCACTGGTAACTTTGTTGACTCGCTGTTTTCAGGTGCAGCCGGCGGATCGTCCCGGCAGTATGGATGATGCGGCGGAACAGCTTCTCATGATTTACGAGCAAACCTTTCACGAAAAGTTTCCGCGGCTCAAGCCGTCCATGACGGTCTCGACGATTGAGAGTCTGAACAATCGGGCGGCGTCGCTGCTTGACCTCGACAAACTCCATGAGGCGAAAACCCTGTTCAGCAAAGCGTTCCGTATGCAGCCGTGGCAGCCGCAGGTGACATTCAATCAGGCGGTCAATTCGTGGCGGAACGGACATCTGACCGATCTGGAAATGTTGCGTCAACTGGAAACGCTGGTGCGTCTGAAGCCGGAGGAAGCGGTGACTCATTACGCTCTCGGACTCGTACAGCGGGAACGCGGGAACCTCGGCGAAGCCAAACAGGCGTTTCTCAAGGCGGTGGAACTCGACCCCAAAAAAGAATACCGGCGTCATCTGAAAGCGACCGACATTCTTCTCGACCACAATGTCCGCTGTCTGGAGCGTTATCCGTTGGCGGCGGACGACGCGTCACAGGGAAACATCCCCTTTGTACTTCTCAGTGAGGACGAACGGTTGATTCTCCTTTACACCGCGTCGCAACAGCTCCTGATTTGCGAGACCAAAACCGGCCGGCCGCTCGTCCGGTTTCGGAAATGCAACCTTCCGGCGGACGGGGATACGGTCTTTTCCGTCTTGAGTGAAGACCTGAGCTGGGAACTTACGCAGGAGCCGAACAATGTTTTTTCGCTGATTCATCTGAAAGACAGCGGCGGAAATGTCATTGAATTTTCACCGGTCACCTGGAATTCCGCGTCCTCTTCCAATGGAACGGAAATCCGTGACGGTAAACTCTACACGGTTGACGCAGACGGCAAACCGGAACCGCTGACGGGGCACGACGGGGATGTCCTCTCCACAACCTCCACGTCCGACGGATGTTTCGCCGTTTCCGGCGGGGCCGACAAAACGGTACGGCTGTGGGAACTCAAAAATCACCGATGTCTGCGGACCTTCCGTGATGGCGAAGGACTCATCAAGGCGGTCTTTATCAGCCGTGACCGCTCGTTTGTTCTTTCCCTGACGGACCACGCGATTCTGAAACTATGGAAAACACACATTTTGTTCAATGAACCGAACCGGATTCGTGCCCCGATCATGCTTTGCCTCGTGTCGAGTTCCGAGGAGGTTTCACAAAACCAGTCGATTCTCTCGCAGCTTCAGCAACGGGCCAAAGCGGCGGCGGAAAACGGAGATTACACTCTTGCACTTCAAATCATTCAGAAGGCAAAGACCTTTCCGAACTGGGAGTCCATGCGGAAAGAGTTGAACATCTGGGAAATGGCCGGGCGGTTTTCGATTCGTCACGGGGTGGATGAGGTTTTGTCTCACGCCGCGTTTCACGAAGAGAGTGAGGTCGTCTCATCGGTCGCGGTTTCCGCTGACGGCAAAACCGCGATTTCTGCAGGAAGTAACGGCGTCATCACGATTTGGGACACCGAACGGAAAGCGGCAACCGGTTTCCTCGAAGGACATCACGATTGGGTCCGCTCCGTCGATACCACATCCGACGGACGGTTCGCGGTCTCCGCATCATGGGATCAGACCGTGAAACTCTGGGATACGGCGAGCCGTCAGTTGCTTCGCACTTTTTATGAGCAAATCCGTTCCGTGGGACAGGTGGCTTTTTCCGCCAACGCGAGGCACGTGGCTGTTTCATCCGCCGCCGGACGGATTTATCTTTTTGACTCACTTTCCGGCACGAAAATCACCGAATGGCAGGCTCATAATGCGGCGGTCTCGGCGGTTCAGTTTTCCCGTGACAGCCGTGCTCTTCTCACGGCGGGAGAAGACGGCAAGGTTCACCTTTGGGACATCCACCGGCGAAGCCCGATTCATACGCTGGAAACGCATCAATGTCCTGTCATGGCGGCAGCGGTTTCCACCGGTCTGACGCGGATTGTTTCCGGCGGAAGTGACGGAAATCTCCATATTTGCGACCTGACCCAAGACCGGATCACTCCCCGTATTCTCAAGGGGCACCTCGGTTCCATCACCACACTGCTGCTGACAGCGGACGACCGTTGGATTTTCAGCGGTTCAAAAGACGCCACCATCCGGCTCTGGAATATGGAGACCGGAATATTACAGAAACAACTGAAACTGCATCACTCAAAGTCCGTGACGAATCTGGCGATCAATTTGCCGTGCAACCGGCTCATCTCGTCCGGGGAAGATCAGACTGTCCGCGTGTGGGACATCGAATGGGAGTACGTTTTTCCCGGCTGGAAAGAGAACACCCCTGATCTCGAGGCTTACCTGCGAGTCCTGCTGAACGCTTATTTTCCTGAAAAAAAGACTGTCGGCACAGAAATCAACGAACAGGTCTTCTGGCGTATCCGTACAGAACTGGAATACCGCGGCTTCGGCTGGATCCGTCCGGAACCGCTATGGATTCAACTCCACCAAATCCTGTGGGGAAAATAACACAAAACCTCTCACACCCGCCGCAGACGACGGGTTAATGATTCCTGTTACCACAAATAGACGTATCATAAAAGAACGGAAAACATCCCGAAACTAGTACGAGTTCACACTAAAATGGCATCAAAAATCATCGCTAAATTGACGACAGCCCTGTAAGAAGTATCGAGTTTGTCATATCTCGTAAAAACCTTGCGAAAACGCTTGATTCTCAAGAAAAACCGTTCCGATTTCATTGCGACGCTTGTTATATTTATTTCTTTGAGGGTGTTTACTTTTATATAGATACATGTTATAATGCTCCTTTTGGAAGAATGGGAGTAGGAATATCGTGTCCCTCTGTAAGAAATGTGGCTCGGAATGAGCGGTGAAAAATGGCGTGGTCGCAGGCAGACAGCACAATTAGAGCGGATTAGCAATTGGTATGGACGTGGTATTATTTTTTTGTTATACTTTTGCCCTATGAGTAATGCAAAGTCGTTGTCAGAGAATTGACAAGAAATCAATCTGGAGAAGTTGCCATGAAAGTCATCCCGACGGAAATACGAAGACGGATTTTACAAGACTGCAATGACGGAACACCAAGCCGCTCA
>JAISQK010000042.1 GCA_031274255.1 Planctomycetaceae bacterium
CCCCCGTGAAATTTCATCTACTTTTGTTTTCCGCAAAGACGCAGAGACGCGAAGGGGTTTTTAGGAAAGACTCAAAACTAAATAATGTTTTATCAATTTGAAATTCCTATAAAAAATAAATCTCTGCGTGCTTTGCGTCTCCGCGCGAAATAAATAAAAGACCCCCGTGAAATTTCATCTACTTTTGTTTCCCGCAAAGACGCAGAGGCGCGAAGGGGTTTTTAGGAAATACTCAAAACTAAATAATTATGGTGCGCTATGCCGATTTGCTTCAGATTGTTCAGGCAGTGCATTCTTCTTGCCGCCTCCCTCGCCGCTTGAATGGCAGGCAGGAGCAGGGCAATCAAAACGCCTATGATTGCAATCACCACCAGAAGTTCCACCAGTGTAAAGCCTTGTTTTTTTGAACATTTTGTTGGGCGTTTTTGCTGATGTTTTCCTGTGATGGTAACAATAAGTACCGCAAAAGAGAGACACCAAACAAACAAACGACGAAATACGTGCGCAAATAAAAGTCTGCGCATTCCGGTTTTGCAAAGCGTGAGAGACATACGTTGAACCTTTTACTTTGAGAGTACAGAATCACTTAAAACCTTTTTTTCATTTGTCCTTCGCAAATGAAAAACTGTATCCGATTAACGGAGTTGGTAGGTCTTCTGACTTTCGGCGATAAACGTCAGACCTTCTCGATTCTTTTGGAATCAATGGTCAAAAGCAATAGACGCTTCGATAACCGATCACAGCGGCGAGGACCGTCCCGGACTGAGATTTTTTGAAAATCCGCACCGGGTTCCCTGTTATTCGAATGTTCCAGAGAGAACATCCGTCACCAACTCCTCAACTATTTTGGCATTCTAACGGATTCAGAGTGACTGTCAAGACGACCGGCGAAAAATCAGAAGGACGCCCGCCCTCAAAAAGTGTCTTTAAATGAGTGGTCTTTAAATGTAGGTCCAGCCGCTTTTGGCATTGTTTTGACTCGCCTCCATGAGTGCGTTACAGATCCGCTCGAACAGATTGAGCGCCCCGCGGTATCCGAGATGCAAAATCCGGTGACCGCCGATCCGGTCATGAATCGGGAAGCCGCAACGCACCATCGGGAGTCCCAAATCACGGGCAAGGTAGAACCCTTTGCTGTGGCCGATCACAATGTCCGGGTTCATCGGTTTTGAGGCTTCCAGAATCGTGGCAAAGTCCGTATCCGGCATCACCAGTGTTTCGGCATGTGTGTTCCGTAGCGACCTCCTGATCCGCCTTTCAAATTCCGTACCCGCCGAACCTGTCGCCGCAATGACCGGCACGATGCCGATCTCATCAAGAAAGGAGGCCATCGCCGTGACAAAATCTTCCTCGCCATAAAGGATGGCCCGTTTGCCGGAAACGTATTTATGCCCGTCAAAATAAGCGTCAATGAGTCTGCCGCGATGTTTTGCGTGAATACCGGGTGTCGATTGGCCGGTGATTTCATTGAGTGCGGAAAAAAACGCATCCGTGTTTTCAATGCCGATGGGGAGTTCGATGTTTTGCATCGGCACTCCGAACTGTTCCTGGAGAAAGACGGCCCCGTTATGCTCTGAGGGAACCGCTTTTCCGAGAGAAACCGTACCGATGGCGTTGGGCATGGCCGCAATACCGGTGAGAGGAGTTCCGCCTTCAGGAAGTTTCTGATAATCTTCCCAGGCACCGCCGTCGAGCGTTTCGGAGTAGTCGGGAATCAGCGTGTAGGGAAGCGAATATGTTCCCAAAATCGAGTGAAGTTCCCGGAGGTCTTCTGTTGAAACAAATCCGGAAAGGATGTTGAGCTGTTGCGGTCGTGAAACATCGGGAGTCATGTGTTCCGTGACGGATTTGATTGCCGACCAAATCGCTTCGTGGAAACCGTCCATATGTGTTCCCCGGTAACTTGGAGTGGACGCATAAAACAGAATGGGACGACGGTCTGTCAAACCGGTTTCACCGAGTTCCCGCTTCATCAGATATTCCCGTAAATACATAGGAACATCTTCACCGATTGTTTCGGAAAGACATGTCGAAGTGATTCCGATCGCTGTCGGGTGATACTGCTTGGTCACATTGTTGATGGCGCGGAAAAGATTGTCCCGTCCGCCGAAAATCGCTGTCGCTTCCACAAAATTCGAGGATGCGATGTCGATCGGTTCACGAAAATGGCTGATACCGTAACGCCGGATGTAGGTCGAGCAGCCTTGCGAGCCGTGAATGAGCGGGATGCACCCTTCAATGCCCCGCATGGCAAAACAGGCTCCCAGCGGCGAACAGAGTTTGCAGGCGTTACGTGTGGAAACGAAATGTTCCGGTGCGGTGGTTTTCATGTTGAGACGGATTGTTTGGAGGATTTGAGAGATTTCCTCAAAAGAATAGCAAAAAACATACCATCCGTATCATAAATAAAATACTGAACAGGATTTGCCTTATCTCCATTGACAAAAGTCTGTTACGGAAATACTGGAAAATTGGAAAAACTTGCATTTTTGTAATAAATACGAAGAATACTACAAAAATGTAATTACAGAGTGTCCTCCTTTCTGATGGAGCGGTTCCGTCCATTTTCAACATAAGTGTTATCTGCTATACTGAAGCCTGATGTTCTTATGCGGTGTCTGAACTGGAATACGCTGTTGCTTTCCGTCCGCTTATCCCCGAGACGATGACATGAACGAACCGGTCAATCCTTATGAACCGATGATGATTTCCGATGAGGAACCTGTGGAGATGGTACGCTTTTTTCGGGCGGCCCCCATGCCGCGGAAAGTCCGGTCGCAAATGCTGCGTGATGTCATCCGTTTCACTTTTCGGAAACATCTCAAGGAATTCATTGGTTTGGGGCTGATGCAGGTCCTCTTCATTTGGGTGCCGGTTTTTACGGTGAGCTGGCTGTTGGTGAATCACCCGAATCTTGTTCCGAACCTCTTCCTCACAGGTGGAATCCTCTTTTTACTGATTCTTTTGGCGGTACTGATTTATGTTGCGTCGGTGAATGCGTCGCTCCGGTTTCTCCGCAAGGAAAAGATGGTCTTCTTCTCCTCGTTCGGTGACGCTGTTCGGTTCATCAAAACCGTTTTTAACAGTATTGTTTACGGTTTGATCTGTGTCGCGGTCGGCGTGATTGTTACTATAATCATCAGTATCGTCAGCAGTTTTCCGCTTTTCCTTTTGTTTGGTTCTGACAGCTTCCCTGAACCGACAGAACTTAAAACGATGCTAACCATTGCCATCACTTTGTTTCTGACCATTCTGCCTGTGATCCTGGCAGGGCTTTTTTTATTCTGGTTCATAATACGTTCTGCGATAGGATTTCACTTCATCATTGATCAAAATGTCCATTGCGTGCGGGCGTTCTCTTGTGCGTTCCGCTACAGCAGGGGAAACGTCAACGCGATTTTTCGGGCGTCGCAGTCCCCGCTGTTTTTCGTGGTGATTTTGCTGGGAACGCTTGGCGCGGGAATCGTTTTGCCGCTCGGTTATCATTTCTGCTGGTCAACAGCCGCTTATCTTCTTCTGACCGGCCAGGGGACACTTCTCACCGAGGAACCGGACGAATGGTAGAATCGGACCCGTGAGCGGAAACCGCGTGTCGGAAAACTGCCGTGAAATCTTTCACAGATTTTCTTCACGGACATTTTTCCGCTGATTTTCCATCCTTGCCATGATAAAAAAGAAGTCGGAAAGACGGTTAATATAAGCAAGCGGCAAAACGGCAGACTCCGACTCCTGAAGAGCAACCATGTGCCGCTCCAGACGGCGGCAAACCGTTCGTACGACATGAAACAGGGCGGCGGTTCGTGTCCCGGACGGCAAAAGGAACGATGTTAGCGGCGGGACTTTTTTTTCGAGTTGGATCATCTCCTGCTCCAACTGCGACAATGGAGCACCGACAATCCTGGAAGTGTTTGCCGCCATTGAAATTTCCCCGGCAATGGTCAGGAGGTTCTTTTGAATTTCATCGAGAAACAGATCGTCCGCTTGGGAAAGTTTTTCGGCACGCAGCAGTCCGAGAAACGAACAGAGTTCATCGAGAGTTCCGCACACTTCCAGTGACAAGGAACTTTTAGAAACCCGCTTGCCGCAGGCCAGATTGGTCATACCGAGATCGCCTTTTTTCGTGGAAACCGTCATTTTCAGCTCTCCTGTTTTCTGGAATCCATCAAAAAAGCCTTACAGACCGGTAAGGCTTTCCAAGTATTGCGGGAAAGAAGACTCGAACTTCCACCGGGTTACCCCGACTAGGCCCTCAACCTAGCGCGTCTGCCAATTCCGCCATTCCCGCGTACAAAACATTGTCAGTCTAATACAATCTCCGGTTTGGTCAAGCGGGAGCTTTCCCAAAATGCCGCTCAAACCGCAGAAAACCGCAACGGCTAGGAGATTGCTTTCTTGACAAGTTCGCAAACCGCATCAAAGGCCGCCGTATCATTCACCGCCATTTCGGCCAACGTTTTCCGGTCGAGCGTGATGTTCGCCTTATTCAAACCGAAAATGAACTCATTGTACCGGAGTCCCCGCATTCTTACTGCGGCACTCACCCGTGTGATCCAAAGCCTCCGGAAATCACGCTTTCGACGGCGTCTGTCCCGTGTGGCGTAAGCGTCTGCCCGAATAACGGTCTCTTTAACCGTCCGCAAAAGCGACCCGCGGCCGCCGCGAAAACCTTTGGCACGTTTAAAAAGCCGGTTCTTACTCCGCCGCCTCGCTGCACCATATGTAGTCCTCATCGTTTCACCCTCTTTCTTACCAATTTTTCCAAACAAAAATCAGGCCCCGGCCAAAGGACTGCATTGACCGGCGTTAAAATCCGCCCATTCTGTTTAAACCACTAAAATCAACCTTCGTAATGTCCCAATGCAACAGCAATACGTTTAGCATCCCCACTGGAAACAACCACGGATCCGCGAAGCTGCCGCCGCTGTTTCGTAGTTTTCCGCCATGCCAAGTGTCCTGTTCCGCAATGTTTATGTTTCACCTTGCCCGTAGAGGAAATGCGGAAACGCTTTTTAGCACCTTTATGTGTTTTCATTTTGGGCATTTGATTTACCTGCTTTTTTCTAACTTCCTCGAAGATCACCACTTCCGGCAACAATAGGACTGACCGAAATTCCTAATAGTCTTAAAAGGTTGAATTCTAATGAATTTTCAAGTATCATAAAGGGGGACGGTTCATAAAACAGAAACATTTTACGGCAAAGGACACAAATCATGAAAAAAATATTGATTTTTTCTATGGTGGTTTTTCTATGTTTGATTTTTAATGAAACAATCTTCTGTCAGGAGATTTTACTCCATAAAATTGAGAACGGTTATCAAATCAACATCGACAGAAAAATGTACGCCAGATATATCACCAATTTCAGTGGAACGCCGATTGTTTGGCCGGTTATCGGCCCGTCGGAACGACTTATGACACGGCAATTTCCGATGTCGGAAGAGGACAAGAGCGAAAAACATGACCATCCGCATCACCGCTCACTCTGGTTCAATCATGATGGAGTGAATGGGAACCGGCACTGGATGAAGTCTCCTATCGTCCACCAAGAATTTTTGAAAGCGGAATCAAACGGCAAAATAGCGATTCTTGTAACGAAAAATCATTGGCTGGATGAAACCTCCGGCAATGTGGTTTGCAGTGATATCCGTACATTGAAATTTGGCGTAATTCCTGATGTGAAAGTGCGTTACATTGATTTTGATGTTACCGTGACCGCCGAGCAGGAGAAGGTGACTTTTGCTGACACGAAGGAGGGTTCCTTTGGAATCCGTGTTCCAAGTTCGATGGATGTCGATGCGAAAAAAGGAGGAGGCATCGTCAATGCACAAGGCGACAAAAATGACGCCGCTTGGGGAAAACGCTCGGATTGGGTCGATTACTCCGGCCCGGCGGACGGCGCAACGGTCGGTATCACCGGGATGAATCATCCGGACAGTTTCCGTTATCCAACCTATTGGCATGTCAGAACTTATGGACTTTTGGCAGCCAATCCGTTTGGTGTCAGTGCGTTTGAAAATGACAAATCGAAGTCCGGAGAACTCGTATTGAAAAAGGGGGAATCGTTCACGCTAATGTACCGCATTCTCTTTCATGACGGCAGTCCGCAATCGCTCGACATCCCGAAATTTTTCAGAGAATACGCCGCAAGTCATATTGAAAAATAAAACTTAAATATAATACAGAGAGGTTTTCATGAGGGACTCTCCTGCAGCAACTTCAACCATTATTTGCAAGACAAATGACAATAAAAATCCAATTGCTCATCCGAACCAATGGACAAATTATTAAAATGGGTAAAGTGTATCAGATAAAATATCAATTCAGTTCGAATATTTTTGGAAAATCAGAAATTTCGGCGGCTATCACTATAATAATTACTTGCATTCGTTCTGCGATGTTTGTATAATTATTACAGTGTTTCAGTAAAATATTCTGTTTGTACTGATTCCAAATTAACACAAGTAAAGTGATTTCCAGATTTATTAAGGAAAGGTGAAAAAATGAAGTCAACAAAATTTCGTCTTGCGGTTGCGTGTCTGATTGTTTTTGCCGTTACGGTTCCATTCGCTCACTCTCAGGAGTCCCCTTCATCGGAATCGGCGGCGGTTTCGGCACCGGCGGCGTCGGAAACCGAAACGCGGCTCAGTCTGGAACTGAAATCGCAAAGTGAAGCGGCAAAAGGACTTAAGGTTGAAAAAACATTCCTCAAGCGGCTTCCGAATTTCTACAAGGATGTCGTTTCCAGTGATCAAAAGGAGCAAATCTATAACATTCAGGAGACTTATTTTGCGGTCATTTCGATGCTGGAATTGCGGTTGGAGAAGCTGAAAGCCGAACGCGACGCCCGTATTGAAGCCGTTCTGACGGAATCGCAAAAGACAAAACTGGAATCCGTCAAAAAAGCCGCGGCAACTTCCCGTGCCAAAAAATGAAGAACTTCATTTCGGCTGACGATTGAAA
>JAISQK010000108.1 GCA_031274255.1 Planctomycetaceae bacterium
ACAATTTCTTCCGAGTTATTCTCCGAATTTGAATTGGATGGAACGGTTATGGAAATTGGTCAAGAAGAAATGTCTTTACAATATTTACTACGAAACTTTCGATGAGTTCACCTCAGGCATCAATGATTGCCTGAGCCGTGTCAAAACCGATTATCAATCCGAACTTACCACACTCATGAAACTCAATTTCCAAAAACTTAAAAAGAGTCAGTTAATGCCGTTGTAAGGTATACATACCAAATGCCGTAAAAGTGCGGCAAGCCGGGATGGGAAGGATGAATTTTAGAAAAATTTCTGAAAAAGCAATATTCCTCTTGCGTTTTTCGACCGTTGTGTCTAAAATACAGTCATCGGGTTGATTTGTGTCAATCCGTTAGATTTTCGTTAAATGTTTTCGAAAAGAATCAAACCATTTTTCCAAATTCAGGAGAAAAAACCATGCAAAAATTCACTTTGTGTCCGAAATGTCAAAATAGGGGGGGGGGGTAGTCTGTGCGGCTTCCCGTGTCGTAGAAGCCAATGCTGCAGAGGGAAACGCTGTCGATGCGAAAAGTGCTGCTCAAAACTCTTTTGTCCGTTCAAAATCCACTGCCCAATCAAGTTTGACTGCCCGAATCGCTTTTACCCTTGTCGAGCTTCTTGTGGTGATTGCAATCATTGGGATTTTGATTGCTCTTCTATTGCCCGCGGTTCAAGCCGCCCGCGAAGCCGCAAGACGCATGCAGTGCAGCAACAATCTCAAACAGCTCGGTCTTGCCATGCATAATCACCATGACGCAAGACAAATTTTTCCGCCGGGAATCTTGCTGCAAGGGCCGAGTAATGCCTGGTCAGGTGATGGAGCAGACAGAGGTTCTCTCACTTTTGCGGTTTTTCTTTTTCCTTACACGGAACAACAGGCACTGTATGAACAGGTTGTTGCAACGGTGAAAAGAACCAAACCTAATGTGACTCTTGACGTTTTTTGCAACGACTCCATCGTGTGGGATAACACCGTGAGCGACACGGATACGACACGTCCGGCTTCCACGGTCATATCGTCATTGATTTGTCCATCGTGCCCGGCAGCCTCCAGTTCTCCCTGGTTTCGAACCAGTGCAAACAATTCATTGGGAAAAATGAATTATGTCGGTATCATAGGCAAGTACGACACCGCTCCGGCCGGGTGGAGTGAATGGAACAAAACGACAGGTCTCGCAGGCGCGTTCCTGTATCCGAACAGCCAAACCAAGATGGGAACAATTTCCGACGGCACGAGCAATACCCTGATGTTCGGTGAAGTTCACGGCAAAAGCAAAGGGAATTCCGACTCCCGTGCGTCGATTTGGATCGGCGGAGGCAATGGAGTGAAACGCAGTAAGAATGACGGATCGGATAATGACGGCAAACTGAATACGGCATATATCAACACCTTTTTGAAAAGCACTCTCAACAAATCCAATAACGAATATAAAATCAACAGGCCGACCACGATCAACTTGAATTGTGATTCTTTTATTTCAAGTATGCATACGGGCGGCGTCAACTTTGCAAGGGCGGACGGCTCCGTGAGTTTTGTTTCAGAAACAGTGAATCCCGCCGCTTATGAGGCTGCCGGAACCGCCAATGGAGGCGAGTCCGAATCCATAACGCTTTGACTCGGATATTTTGTCTCTCTTTAACTTTTGACAGCCGGGCGGAAGCAGCCTGATCTTTCGCCCGGTTTATCTTGATTTCTCCCGAACATGGTGAAAACCGATGTTCTGGAGCTGTTGTCTATTTTTTTGAATCCATTTTGATACTTTTTACGTTTGTTGACAGTAATAAAAATTCACTTGATTAAAGGATCAACCATGACTTATTTCAACAAGTTTTCTCTTGTCTTACCGATTGGTATTTGTTTGTTTTCTTTTATTGCCGGTTGCAACAGCAATGAAGGACCGGCGAAAGTCACCGGCGTTATCAGACTTGACGGTCAACCTCTTCCTGAGGCAACGGTCAGTTTTACTCCTGACGATCCCGGTGCTTTTTCCTCCGGCGGAGGAACGGATCAGAATGGTCAATATGAATTGTTTTACGCGGAAGGAAAAACCGGTGCCCTGCCCGGAAATTACAAAGTCACGGTGAGTACCGGACGGCCCTGGGATAATGTTCCGGAAAAAGTACCGGAAAAATACAGGGAGTTGAAAACAACCGACCTTGTCTATACAATCAAGCCCGGAAAACAAACCATTGATATTGAATTAAAGTCAATGTAAGGGGGTGTAACCATTCGGAACCTCATGAACGATCATATTCAGGGTACATCGTTTGGAAACGGACAAAGGAAACCGGGGCATCAGGAACACGGCTTCATTCCAACGTCAGAAAAAGAGCGGAATCATCATACAAATGGACGAGACCAGCGAGACCAAAAGGATCAACTTGACAAAACAGGTTTCAGGAATCCAAAAAAAGACACGGCGTCCGATGACCGCACCGAGAATCAACGCGGGAATCAGTTTGAGGTCGAGTGCCATTGTTCCGGGGTTGACCATTCCGAGTGAGAAACTGATCGGCAGTTTTATTGCATTAATCAGAAAGAAGAACCAAACCGTCGTGGACATGAATTTGGACTTCGTGAACGACTGCGAGGCCATGTAAGTAACCCTGCGCAAATACCATTACTTTTTTTGTATTGTTTTTGTTTTGATCCTATAGTTCCAATCGCGGTGAAAATCTTGCGGTTGCAAGTGGATTTGTTCTAACTCGGCATCACT
>JAISQK010000115.1 GCA_031274255.1 Planctomycetaceae bacterium
AGTGATGCCGAGTTAGAACAAATCCACTTGCAACCGCAAGATTTTCACCGCGATTGGAACTATAGGATCAAAACAAAAACAAAATGCCAAAAGTAATGTTATTTGCGCAGGGTTACTTAGTCACTGGAGCCTGCGAGTGAAAAAACGTTATCACTGGAAACCGAACGCGAAGCTGTGAGGCAAGTGCGATCCAACATGCTACGTTGGCGGTTCGCCATCTGATGGAAAATCTTTCCAATAGGAGGTCGAAGGCCATCCTCCTGCCGGGGCGTCCTGGCTGCTATGCAACAGCATGTTGCCGTATAACACGGCAAGTTCGCCGTCGGAGATACACAATACTCCTGTAATAATACAGTCTTTCTCTTGTAGAGATGAGAGGAAACCTCGAAGAAATAATGGGAAATGTTGCAGAGAGAAAGGGGATCATTAATAAAAGAAGGGGATGTCTCCGACGGGCAGCGGTAGGCCGCTGCACCCCAATTTGCTCCCGGCCTCTTCGAGACGGTCGCTTCCTGTTAGAAAATTTTTCCACTTGGAGGCCGAAGGCATACGTTTTTCCACCTATTGATACAAGTGAGCAACGCGAGCGGGTCATTGTTTCGGGACGGGAGTCCCATCCGGGATGCAACGTCCGCACGTTGCTGGTCGCTGGTATCCGTGATCGGAAAAACGTTTTCACTGGAAGCCGAATGGAACGCAGTGACCATGATACAGACGGATGCAGTAGCATATTGCCTGACTGCATGAATGTTCCGGGAGGCGTACTGCATGCCGGGGCTTCCCGACTGTTCGTCGCTGGAGTCGGTGAATGGAATAAAAGAAAAGCGGTTAGAAAGATTCTCTAACGGAAAGCGAACCGAACGAAGTGAGCGTGAGCCAACCGCCCGTCGCGGCTCGCGACTAGTGCCAGCAGTACAGTGTGCCGCGGTCCGTCACAAAAAGAAGCTTCCCCCCCACCCAGACCGGAGACGCCACGATCCGTCCGTCCGACTCGAATTTCCAAATCTCCTTGCCGGTACGGAGGTCGAGAAGGTAAAGGTTGCCGTCGAGCGACCCAAGGACAACGCGCGTCTTCGTGACCACCGGCGCCCCTTTGATAACATTTTTCAACGGCACATTCCAAAGTTCCCGCCCCGTCTTGCGGTCCAACGCGTGAACCCGCCGGTCATCCGCCCCAAACACCACCACCTCTTCCGACACCGCCGCGGAAGCGTCCACCGCCTGCTTGACGCGGAACTTCCAGAGAATCGCCCCTTTCTTCCAGTCGACGGCCAGAAATTCATTCCCCTGGGTCCCGAAATAAACCGCGTCTTTCCAAACCACCGCATTATTGCCGGACTGGGCAAGGGCGTCCACCTTGCGGACCGCCTTTCCCTCCGGCAAATCAACCACGTGAAGGTAACAGTCACAGCCGACCAGAAAACAAACCTCGTCCGCAACCGTCGGAAAACACCGGAGTTGATCGTCCGTCTCATACTTCCAATGGACTTCCCCGCTTTTCAGGTTCAAAGCGTAAAGCGTTTGGTCCTGCGACGCCACCAAAAGCCGGTCCCGCCAGAGATTCGGAGCGTTATGGATTTCCATGTTCGCGGCAAAGGTCCATTTTTGCCCGCCTGTCTTCGCATCCAACGCGTAAATGTGGCCGTAAATGTCGCCGGCGTAAACGGTTCCGTCATGAAATGCCGCGGCGGCACGATAACCGTTCCCCCGGTCAAATGTCCAGACGGGTTGGCCGGTTTCCAGTGAGACGGCGTAAAAAAGCTTGTCATCCTCCCCGAAATACACCGTACCTTCGGCGACAATCGGCGTGGCGACGAACGGAGCGTATCCCCGTGAATCGCTTTCCTGCAAACCGCTTGCCCGCGACCGGAATTGCCAAAGAAGTTTCGGGACTTCCGGAATTTCCCCCGCCGCCTGACCGGTCGCCTGCGGGTCGCCGCGGTACAGCGTCCAGTCTTCCGCCGTGACCGCCTGCGCGAAGAACAACAGACATCCCGGCACAAACACCCTTCCCTTCCGACATTGGGGCAAGCGGGCGAACCTCGACGCCAAACACACCAGTCCGCGAAAAAGACAGTAATAACAATAAGAAAGAGACATGATCCTACCTCGAAATATTTCCGGTCTTCCGGAGAGAAAATTGTTCACATGTTGGTCAAATCGTCCACCCGGCTGCTTTGGGACGTCAGACGCTCCATCGCCCGGGCCAGTTCCGCCTTGTGGTCGGTATTCCGGGCGTAAATGCGGCAAATCCGGTAACTTTGAGGAAGATGCCGGAAAATATCATCCTCCTCCAGTTTGCGTACTTTATCCGAAGACGGGTCGTACAGGAAATTCTGCCCCGCCGCCGGAAGATTCGTACCGGGCCGGTGAACATGCCGGGCAAGGTCAACCCGAATCTCGATATTCCTGAGCCGCTCCGGTAATTCGTCGCGGACGGCATCCAAAAACCGCTCCTCTTTGGAAAAGATGGTCGATTGTTCCTTTTCTCCCGCTTGAAAAAGAATCGTTTTTTCCGCCATCAAATGCCACGGTATCCGCCGATTCAGGATATTGGCCCATGTCTCACCGGCGGTCCGTTGTTCCGGGATTTCCGACTTGGTCCATTTCGTCACATTTGTCAGGAGCGACCAGTCGGTCAGGTGAAGATATTCCTCAAGATTTTTGAGCGGATTGCCGGAAAAAAGAAAATTCTGCGACTCCTTGAACGCATCCTGAAGCGACAGGTCGATGGCACGAACCGTCCGGTGGAAATAGACCGATCGGAAAAGTTCCGCCCGCACGGAAATGAACCTCACCAGTGTCGGGAAGCCTTTTTGATGGACCGTCAGACCATTCCGGGTAAAAAAGGAATAATAGAGAAGCCGTTCCAAATCGAATGCGTGAAAGTTGTACCCTGTCATCAGTGCGTCGCGGAGTACAAAATCCATGTTATCGACCGTGTAAAGTCCGCTGAAGAGTCCCCGGAGAAGCTGGAGCCATACAGGAATCTCACGCGGCGATTCTCCTTCCCCGGGACGCACAATCAGCCAAGCCGCCTCTTCCGGATCAAGCGTTTCCTCTGAGGCGAGAATTCCGTTTGGATTCCGCCGAATCTTTCGAATCATGTCCCCCAGTTCGTGACGAATGATTTCCGCTCCTAGAATTTCATGTGTCAAATCGTACTGAGAAAGGAAAAAAGTGTCAAAAAAGTGGCCGAACGGTCCGTGACCGACATCATGCAAAAGTGCCGCAACTCTCATCAGCGACTCGACATAGGCTCGGCTCGGCGTTGCAGGATCAATCTTGCACAGGCTCGGATAGAGACGTTCTATCATCCGGCTGGCGGTGTGCATCGCTCCCAAAACATGCTGGAATCGGGTATGTACCGCGGAAGGGAAAACCCACCAGGCGGTCTGAAGCTGGTGAATTTGCCGGAGTCGCTGGACCCAGGGAGAATCAATCAGTTCACGCTCGGAAACTTCACTCAGCGAACAACCCTCCGACGACACAAACGGAATGTACCCGTGAATGATGTCCTGCGACAGGTTGACTTGATGGTAATGATTGATGGCGTCGATTTTGTGTTTATCCATATTGTTCATTCTTTTTATTCAGATTACAGAAAAATTTTCCGAAGATTACTCTGATGACGCGTTCCTATCCATCCCGAAACCGCTCTGGAAAATTCCCTAAAGAAAAGTATAATGGATACCCATGAAGGTTTTCAATAGGGAGTTTGATAAAAAAATGGATCATTTAGAGAGATTAAGGAGTCTGAGAAGTGCGATTTTGTAATAGGTTTCTCCTGACAGTATTGTCCTTGTTGATTGTTCCGTCCGCTCAGGCCCAGCTTAAACCGGAAGCAATCTTCCCGGACAGTACCAAAGGGTATTTTTCCATCTCCAGTATGGCGGAGTTTTCAAAAACGTGGCAAAAAACGGAACTGGGGCAAATGCTTCTCGACCCGATCATGAAGCCGTTTGAAGAGGAACTCCGCACACGGATCGAGGAAAAATGGCTCAGTAAGCTGGGGCTTTCGTTCAGTGAGATTGCGTCGTTTCCCAAAGGAAGCCTCAACGGAGGACTGGTTGCCGTACCTGGAAAAACACCGGGAGTCATTGTGGCGGTGGAGTTGAATCAGGAAAGTCAGGGCGAGGAAGTTCTCGATTACATCAAAAAAATCGGGAGCAAGCTGGAAGCTCAGGGAGCCAAAAAATCAACCGGTATCCTGAATGAGGGAGCATTGAAAATCAACACGAATCTTTACACATTTCCTCCGGCGGAAGGTTCCCAAATCACGCCGACCATCATTTATCTTGTGACGCAAAATTTCCTTGTCATCACCGATCAGAACGATCTGGCCCGAATGATGGTGGGACGTCTGAACGGCAAGTCCGCCGACACACTTGAAAGCAAACCGGCATATCAGGCCGTCATGAAGCGGGTCACGGAATCCGACACCGAAAGCCGGACGCATTTGCTCCGGTGGTATATTGAGCCGTTGGAGTTCGCCGCCGCAATTCAGTTGATGGTCGAGTCTCCGAAACCGGAACACAAATCCCAAGTGAACATTTACGATTTTCTCGTCAAACACGGACTCAATGAGGTTCAAGGAGTCGGCGGTGTGTTGGACATGGCTTCGGAAGACTATCAGGTCATCTATAAAACATTCTTTTACGCTCCGCCGCCGCGAAAAGGAGCGATCATGAAAATGCTTTCTTTCCCGAATCAGATTGAAGGAACGCTTCCCGGTTGGGTGCCGAAAACCGCGGCCCGTCTGTCGGTATTCAGCGCGAACATTCATGATATTTTTGAGAACATCGGCCCGCTGTTCAACGATATTGCCCAGGAAACCGCCGGTGTTTGGGAGGATGTTCTCGAAGGCTACAAGTCTGATCCGCTCGGGCCGCAGCTCGACATCAAAAAGGACTTCATCGCGCATCTGAACAATCGCGTGTTCCTGCTCATCAATTACAAACAGCCGTTCACGGAAAACAGTGAACAGTATGTGATCGCAGTGGAACTCAAGGAGGGTAAGGAGGAAGCGGTCAAAGCGTCGCTTCAAAAATTCTTCGGTGACGACCGTGATGTCTTGAAAACCGAACAGGACGGCTATGTTTTCTGGCAAATCAAACCGGCATCCATGAAAGCGGAGGAAAGAGCATCCGTCAAACAGGACTCCATTGTGCCGAAAAGAAATGTTCCCTCGCGTTCTGCGGAAGAGACGGAGGAAGAGCCTGATCTCTTCCCGAATGGTGCGGTGACGGTCGGAAACGGTTTTATCTTTGTGTCCAATCAAAAGGATTACCTCCTTGAAGTGCTGAAAAACAAGGCGGAGTCTTCAGAGATTGAAAGTGAGGACAGCTATAAGATGATTCAGGATGTCATCACGGAAACCGAGGCGGATGTGAGTAATGGTTTCGTTAAAGTGTTCTCACGTTCTGCAGATGTCACGAAGCCGGTTTACGAGATGTTCCGCAACAAAGAAGTGCCGCGGTCGAAGACATTGATTGCGTGGTTCCTCAATTCCATCATGGTTTCCACTGACGAAGACGGGGAAAAAATCATCAGTCTTGACACCGGAAAGATGCCGGAATTTGAGAAAATCCGCCACTACTTCGGTTCCGGCGGAATGCTTGGAATCACTGAGGAAAACGGCTGGTATCTGCAAGGTTTTCAAATTAAAAAGTGAACAAACACAAGCCGTCTTACCGTTGACACCTCACCGTGTGCGGCTGACATTCCGAAATCAACCCAGTCTTCTGCTTCGGCGTAGAGTGTATCTCAAGCCGGTCTCGTATCCGTCGAGCGGAACAACGGGAGGCGGTGGGAAAGATTATCTATCGGAAATCGACCACACCGAAGGTATTGGGAGGCGAACCACCCGTTACGGTCCGCACTTCCCTAACCAGCGTCTCCTCGGCGTAGGCAGGCGACGCATTCACAAACGACATTAAAAACAAAAATCAAAAAGACAAGCCGACTGGGGCGGTTTTCTCTTTTTTTCAAGAAACTTTTCACTTTTTCCCTGTTTGAGTGTTGACTTTTTTTGTTGCATTGATTAAGACAGACTGTCAGTGTATGATTTTTCAATCAATTTGAATTTGTGAGGAGGTTTTTATGAAAAAGCTGTTAGAAAATGTTAAGATAGGGGGGGGGGGGCTGTCTGTGCTGTTCTAAATCGGCTTTCACCTTGGTGGAGCTTCTTGTTGTTATTGCAATCATCGGTATTTTGATTGCACTCTTGTTACCTGCCGTCCAATCAGGTATAATAGATTTCGTTAGTGGCCTTGAAAGCCGGTAACATTAAGGTGTCACAAAAAAATTTATCATAAACATAGTAATCATTGACATTTAAGGAACACATTGTAGGATGATCGCAAGATGATTTTGCAATGTTAATTGGGGAGTAGCCCGCCGATGGCGACGCGGCGGGGGGCCAAAATATTTCTGAAACGGGCGTCTGCCCGATTCTTGTCTGGTACCGGTTGTTTTCAACTGCTCCTCCCTTTTTCTTTTTTTCCGGTTTGCTAAACTCACTTTTGCGGTTGGAAAACTGTTTTTAAAAACAGTACCCCGCACGGATGCCGTCAAAACATCAGCATCTGGAGAATCACCATGACCTTACGCGAACTCTACGAACAGCATTATTTGCCGGTACTCATCAAAAAACACCGGTCGCCCAAAACCATTCAGGGCTACGAAAACACTCTGAAATACTGGGAACAAACGTTTC
>JAISQK010000153.1 GCA_031274255.1 Planctomycetaceae bacterium
CCCAGACGGTCCCCAAGCGACGGTCCGCCCGGCGTCAAAACAGTTTGGCGGGGGCTACAGAAATTCTACACCCTCTACGACTATAGGGAAATGTTTGATTTTATGGGTCAAGTTTAGCCATGAAGGGCATTCGCAGCATACGGAAAACACAGAGAAAACGTGAACGTCATTCAAAAAATTGTTTAAAATTCACAAGTACGGGATTTTAAACGCAATTGTATAAAAAATGTGTATAATGAATCCGTGAAAAGTACAATCAACTCTTATACCTCTTTAAGGAGAGAAAATGAAAAATCAGAAAAATTTGGTTTCACGCCGGGATTTTGTCAGAATGAGCGGGACACTTGTTACCGGAATCGCTGCGGGAACAGCCGCATTGACCGGTATTCCGCGGGTTCATGCTGCGGAGAATCACACCATTAAAATCGCCTTGGTGGGATGCGGCGGTCGCGGTACCGGTGCTGCGTCGCAGGCACTTTCGACAGCAGGTCCGACCCGGTTGATCGCTGTTGCCGATTTTTTTGAGAATCGCGCCAAGAATTGTGTCGAAATGCTCAAAAATGAACACGGCAACAAAGCGGATGTTCCGCAGGACAGGATTTTTGCCGGTCTCGACGGGTACAAAAGTGTGATGGATCTGCTCGGTTCGACGGATGTTGTTCTGCTTGCCACGCCTCCGGCGTTTCGGCCGATTCATGTGGAGTATGCCGTCAACAAAGGAATCCATGTTTTTATGGAAAAGTCGTTCGGCGTTGACGCTCCCGGTGTCCGGCGGATTCGCAAGGCCGGCGAGCTTGCCAAACAGAAAAATCTGAAAGTTGCCGGCGGACTGATGAGCCGTCATTCCGATTCTCTTGCGGCTGCGGTCGAACAGATTCATTCCGGTGCGATCGGTGATGCGGTCACGTGTTGGGCCTACCGTGAACATGGTGCGGTAGGGTTTGCGCCGAAACAACCGGGCGAAACGGAACTGGCTCACCAAATCCGCAATTACAGCAATTACACCTGGCTGAATGGTTCTTTCCTCTTGGACTGGCTGATTCATAATTTGGACATTTGCTGTTGGGTTAAAGGAGCCTATCCGGTTTCCGCACAAGGAATGGGAGGAAGGCAAGTCCGCACGGAACGGGACCAGCTTTACGACCATTACGGTGTCGAGTACCGTTTCCCTGACGGCACGACGCTTTTGGCCCAGGGACGTCACATTAACAATTGCTGGGGGTTTTTCGGAAGCGTCATCCAGGGGACCAAAGGATCTGCCGTCCTCGGAGAAGGAATCAGTCACCCGAAGCTGTACAAAACATGGAAACGTTCACCGGAAGACCTGATTTGGGAACACAAGGGCAAATTCAACAATTTCTATCAAACGGAGCATGATCTTCTCTTTGATGCCATTCGGAATGATAAACCGCATAATGAATATGAATACAGTGCCGATGCCGCCATGGTGGGAATTCTCGGTTTGATGGCGGTGGAATCCGGTCAGGAAATCACTTGGGAACAGGCGAACAACTCTGAGGTCCGGCACGCACCAAATCTCGACTCCCTGACAATGGAAAGCGATCCTCCGGTCATGCCGGACGCTGACGGTCGCTATCCCATCGCCCTGCCGGGACTCAAATCCGTCTGGAAATGAGTTCCGGTCATGGTTATGACTTAATGGGATAGGGTGACCGCCGAAAAATCTTATTTTACAAGAATAAAAATGGAAGAGGAGGTAAAATGTCAACACGTTCTGTCATTCTTATTGTTCTGGCTTGTGTTGGAACTTTTGTGTTGACGGTGCTGATTACGGGGACATTGCTGTTTTCGGCGGTGCAGTCGGCCAAAGGAGCGGCACGCCGGTCGCAATGTACGAACAATCTGAAGCAAATCGCATTGGCCATGTACTGTTATTATGACCAATACCAGGTCTTTCCTCCGGCCTATACCGTTGACAAAAACAGAAAACCGCTGCACAGTTGGCGGGTTCTGCTCCTTCCCTACCTGGAAAATGCCGAATTGTATGAGCGGATTCGTCGCGATGAACCGTGGAACAGCGAATACAACAAGCAGTTTCATCATGTCAATCTTCCGGTATTTCAGTGTCCTTCAAACGGGCAGGTTGAACCGGGATTCAATTGTCACTATTCCGTGGTGGTTGGTAAAAAGACTCCTTTTGAAGGTTCAAAACCGTTCACTTTTAACGCGATCGCAGACGGTCTCTCCAACACCGTGATGTGTGTGGAACGCCGCGATCCTGTTTGTTGGATGGACCCCTCAAGTGAGTTGACGTATGAGGAGGTGCTCGAAAACGGAATCAACCCTAATCCGTCGGAAGGTTTGGGAAGTTTCCACAGGAGCGGCAGCAACGGAAGCGGCGGCGTGAATACTGCGTTTTGCGACGGTTCGTGTCGATTCATTCCGGAAACGATTGACCGGCAGATACTCAAATCCATCCTCACCAAAGACGGTAACGAATCCGGTCTGCAGTAATGCGGAGGCCGAATTTCCCCGGGTGGAGCAACATGACGTTGCAGCCGGGAAGCCCCGGCGCCAACGTAGCACGTTGGATCGCAGTCGCGAGCCGCGACGGGCGGTTTGCCTCACGGCTTCGCGTTCGGCTTCCGATGGATAATCTTTTCAACCGTTTTTCTTTTGTTCCGCTCGCGGACTCCAGTGAGCAACGCGAACGGGTTATTGTTTCGGAGCGGGCAACGTGCGGACGTTGCATCCCGGATGGCCTTCGGCCTCCAGTTGGAAAGATTTCTCCAACCGACGCCGACCACACCGAAGGTGTCAGGAGGCAAACCGCCCGCCGGGGCTTCCCGGCCTCCCCAATTGCCGATTTCCGCCCCAAAAATCCATTTTGGTGTTCACCATCAGCCTTTTGGTGTTCACCATCAGCCTTTTGGTGTTCACCATTAACCTTTTGGTGCTCA
>JAISQK010000311.1 GCA_031274255.1 Planctomycetaceae bacterium
TCTTTCGGCTGTTTTTCGGAACATCTTTCCGATTTTTCGGAAACAATTCCTTTTTTCGAGGCGGTTTGTACCGGTTTTGAGGAAAAAAGACCTTTTTGACACGTGTTTTTGAGCCATTCGCACGTGCTTTTGAGCCATTCACACGTGTTGTTGAGTCATTCACACGTGTTTTTGAGCGAAAAGCAGGCGGCCAACACGAGGCCGCTGCACCCCAGATGGGACTGCCGTCCCGAAGCAATAACTCGTTCCCGTTGGTCGCTAATATCAATAGGCGGAAAAACGTATGCTTTCGGCCTCCAGTTGTAAAGATTTCTCCAACTGAGGGCGAACCGAACGAAGTGAGCGTGAGCCTACCGGGATGCAACGCCCTCGCGTTGCCGCCCGCCGCGGCCCGCGACCGGTGAAGCAGCATGCTTCCCCGCGTCATGTTTATTGACAAGCGGGCGGAGAAACACTATAATCCCAGTCTGAAAGGAAATGAATGATGGAACTTTTTGAAGCGATTGCCAAAAGACACAGTTACCGCGGCGAATTTCAGAATCAGCCGATTCCCCGTGAAGACCTCCGCAAAATCGTCGAGGCCGGAATCATGGCTCCTTCCGGCTGCAATCATCAGACGACCTTCTTCATCATTGTTGACGAGCCGGATTTGCTGAAAAATGTCGCCGATCTCATCGGAAAACCGGTCTGCTATTCCGCGAAAGCGATGATTGTTTGTGTCGCCGACCCCGGTAAGGAATATAGGGACATTTCGTTTTTCCGCGAGGATTGCGCCGCGGCGGTGGAAAACATGCTCCTGGCCGTTACCGCGATGGGTTACGCCACCGTTTGGCTCGACGGCAACATCCGCTTTGGTGTGGATGAGCAGATCGGGGCGTTGCTCGGCGTTCCGAAAAATTATTCCGTGCGGATTGTTCTTCCGCTTGGAGTGCCGGTTACGCAGGGAACACCGAACAAAAAGCTCTCCTTTGAAAAACGTGCCTGGTTCA
This sequence comes from Planctomycetaceae bacterium, assembly GCA_031274255.1. Lineage (GTDB taxonomy): Bacteria > Planctomycetota > Planctomycetia > Pirellulales > Thermoguttaceae > WRMR01. The sequence continues at coordinate 990 of JAISQK010000311.1, forward strand.
ACGGCTATGAAAAGGAGTGAGAACGAATCAAGCGGTCCGTTTTCAAAGCGGAAGTCTGTCCCGTGATGAGTCGGAATCTTTGAATCCGGGAGAAAACTGCTCTGGTCACAAGCAGGAAAAATTGTTAATATTCATCCAATCTATCAGGTCTTTTAACAATTTTTGTTGTCAATCATCCATTTTACGTGTTTTATTTGCATGACCGGACAAGGCGTTTCCTGACGCAAACCATTTTTGTCCTTTTCGGGCCGATTCTTCTCGTTTCGGTGCTGGGGTTTGCAGTTTGGTCGCGGACGACCGCTTACAAAGAACATTATGAGCGGTTTTTGTCGCAAAAAATCGGCAAAACGGTCAAAATAGAAAAAATACGTTTTCCCAAGCCGAACCGTGTCAAGCTGACTCAAGTCGTGATTTCCGAACCGGAAACCGGCGAAATTCTGATGCTTGTTCCCTACTGTGAAGTCCGTGAGGAGCCGGTCCCCGCGGCACAGAAACGGAAAACGGCGGCGGACGGCATTCTCGCCTACATCACGGATCCAGGGAAACTGATACAAAAAACGGACATTGTTCTATCAATGCAAATTCCGTATTTGGCGACCCATACGAAGGCGGTTCCTTTATGGAAGACCTCACTGTCCGGTATTTTGTCGAGACCGGACGAATGGCCGCCGATCCGGATTCACGTCCAAAATGCCGACATTTTCCTTGCACCGATTCAGGACGTAAAATCGTTCCATGCCGGAAAACGGTCTTATCAATTCAGTACCATTTTCGTCGATTACCGTTCCGGTAAAAAGCAGTCGGAATGTTCGTGTCAGTTTCAAATTGCCGGCCAACCGGCCGGGCCTCGATGCCGCATTCTTCGGGAGCACACAGAGTTACGCCAGACGATCACCATGTTTTCTACAGGACCGTCGAGTTTGCCGACAGAGGTCCTTTCGTTATTTTCTCCGTTTTTTGCAAATTTCGGGACAAACTGCCAATATCAGGGGGAATTTCAGATGGCGTCAAACTCGGATATCGCAAACAAGGAAACCTTTGAGCGGTTCGTGCTGAAGAATTCGTTTTTCAGGCGGGTTTCTTTGGAAAATATTTTGAAAAATTACGTCGGATTTCCTGTTTCCGGCGAACTTGACCAGCTCTTATTGAAATTCGCATCCTTTACCGATGGTGCGATAGATTCCATTGAAGGGAAAATTTCCGGCGGGGCAGGCATGGTGCAGCGGCGGGGACTCATCCGTATTCAGCAGCGGCTTGGTCTGACACTGAAACCGGATGTGCTGAATCAATCCATTGAAAAACCGGTCTCTTTTGAAAATTGCATGTTTTCGTTTGCTTTTTCGCCGATGGGTGCCGTCTTCACGACAGAGGGAGACCGCCCGATGTTTTCGTTCGCGTCCTATTACAGCATCTCCCCGCCGAACCGCAGAATCAGTTATCCTGACCTGCTCGCCTCGCTTTCGACTTCCAATGTCGATCATGTGCCGATGACGGTTCAGTCGCGTGAACTGCTCCGTATTCTCCCGAAAATCGGACACACGGAACCGGAAATTCCGCCAGTGATTCCGCCTGCCGTGCCGCCGACGGCAGCGTGGCCGCCGGGGCTTCCCGGACGGTAGTCCCATCCGGAGTGCAGCGTGCCACGTTAGCGATGTAGCAGCATGTGCCGTGCCTCGAAAGAATAAAAAAAGGCCGCAAGACACCCCCTGCCGATGTCCTGTGACCTCTCTCCTGATGCCCGCCGCCTCACGGGAAAGGCGGCTTGTGACCTGTTACGGTCACGTGATAGTGAACCAAAGCAAGGGAGCCGACGGCATGAAGGGCTTGCCTTGATTCCTCAAAATGAATCCTTAACCTAACAAACCGAGAATGTATTGCGGGACCTGATTGGCGATTCCGAGAGCGTTGATACTCGACTGCACCAGAACCTGCGACCGCGACAGATTCGACGTTTCCTCCGCAAAATCGGTGTCGCGAATCTGACTTTCCGCCGACGTGAGAGCTTCCAGCGTGTCGTTGAGCACATTAATGTTCGTGTCGAGTGTGCAACGCTGCAAAGCCCCGAGACGTCCGCGGTAGGTGGCCACCTGAACAATCGCACTCTCGACGATCTGATACGCCTTTCGGGTGTTGGTGTCGAGTGCCGCGTCATTACCGGTTTTCAACTGATACAGCTTCCCGGACACTCCGCCCAGCACCGCCGTGTTGAGACTCGGAATTCCGATCGTGATCTGCTGGTTGGTCGTGACCGCCGCCCCCAATTGGAAGGTCGCACCGCCGCCGACCACATCAAATGCCGTCAATGTTCCCGCAGTGGTGTATTCGTTCAAAGTAAACGACATTTCAATGGCCGATGTGTTGATTTTGACATTCCATCCGTTCGCCACCATCTGCACTCCGTTGAGAATGGCGTCCACATCGGCTCCATAGTCCGTTTCGGTGACATTTCCGTAAACATCCTTGGTCTCAAAACTTCCGGTTGTGGCGATGATCTGAACGCTCTGATTGGAACCGTATTCACTGCTCATGATGCGGAAACCGTAGTCCGCCTGGTCCCTTCCGCCGAGAAGTTTCGCACCGTTCAAATAGCCCGGCGGCAAAATGCCTCCTTTGGTACTCATGGTGTTGTCCATGACGGTGACAAAACCCGTCCCTTGCGTCGCGGCGTCCGAACCATGCAGCGTCACCGTGAAAAGCGACTTGGTGGCCGGATCGTTTTCAATCAGAGCTTTCACGTCATTGGCCGTCGTGACTCCGCTGGCCATATAAATGGTGATCTTCTTGGTCTTGGTGTCAACCGCCACTCTGGGACCGTCCTCATTTTTGGTGATTCCGTCCGACTGATAATAATGTCCGGTCACATTGGCATCCGTCACGTAACTGATCGAGTAGCCGTTGTATTCGTCTCCCGGTTTCCTCGCGGTGAGCGTGTAGGACGCGGTTTCCCCGTTGACGGCGACGATTTCCCCGCTGGAATACTGAGCGACGCTGTCATAGTAATCACAAAGACTGTCCGCCCAACTGTTCCACTTGATGTCTTCATACGTCGTGATTTCGCAGGCGGTGTTCGCCGGTGTCGGGGAAAGGACGCCGTTGCCTGCCGTGTCGTAACAGTTGTCCCAGATTTCGCCCGGTTCACGGAGGAGGCTGACACTGATTCCCTTGGTCTGCTCTTCCGTAAGAGTGTCCCAAAACGCAACAAGGTCTCTTGCGGTGGTGACGACATTTCCGTAAACATCTGTCGCCAGATGGACCGTGAGAACCCCTTTTTCCGTGAGCCCGCCGCTTGAGGTGAAGTTGGTGTCCTTGACGAAATCCACCGCTCCGGTTCCCGCACCGGTTCCGGAAGCGTAGTTGCTTGCCGTGAACATCGCACCGAGAATGTCGTCGTTGTTGACGACATTGACAAGCTGGTTGGCCGTAGGAGCTCCGGTCGGATTCGCCGCCGTGGGAGTTTCGCTCACCAGATAAACGGTCGCGGTTCCTCCGGTGTGACCTCCGGTACTGCCGGTGTTTCCGATGGAGGTCGGCGTGGTCGTCAGTCCGATCGTGTCAAGTTCCGCTGCACCGCTATTGTTGTTCTGCTGACTGTAGGAAAGCTCCGCGGTGAATTTTCCTCCGGCGGCGGCATCCGCATTGATCGCGTTAATCACATCGCTGACAGTCAACTTGGGCAAGCCTCCCAAGCCGTTGACGGCGTTACTGTTGAGGAAGATATTGTAAGTCTTTTTCTCTTCATTGTATTCCACAACAATCGTTTTCGGCGGAGTGCTGGTGGAAGAGGTCCGCTGACCGTCGTCGAGAAACATGTTGACCGCCACATTGTTCATTTCGTCGCCGCGGTCCACCGCTGTCAGGTAAAACGCGGAATTGAGCAAATCGGCACCGTTGGCGTCCTTAAATGTGATCTGCGTTTCCGCTCTTGAAACACCTTCCTCGAACTCAACCCAGCCTTCCGCGGGATTCGGAGGCCCGGATTCGTCGGCATGTTTAATGCGGAACGTCACATCATCGTATCCTTCGCCCTGCTTTTTCGCAGTGAAAATCACACCGGCATTGGCATTGGCGGCATTCAATATCGCTCTGGCATAATCCTCCATGTCCGGAACCGTGGAGTAATCCACACTCAAATCGGAAGGATTTCCCTGGTCGGTGACGAAACGGATGTCCCGCGAGTCCGTCGGACCGAGAAACTGCAAGCCGGTTCCGTCATAGGCACTTCCATAATAGGCCACTTCCTCAAACGACGAAACCGTCGTCAGACCATGATTTCCCGGCGCGAGTTCCGAACTGATGATTTGCGTGTCGGGATCAATCTGCGGCGGAATGGAGCCGTCCAGAAGTCCCTGCAATGTCTCTTTGGAAATGTACGTGTTCCACAGAGCGTTGTTGTTAAGAGCCGCACAAACTTCCTGAGCCGTCGTGATGATTTCCCCGCCGGTGACGCCGTTCTGGAAAATGTTCTTGAACACCGCGGAGGAAATCTCGCCCACTCCGGTGTTGTCGGGAGAATTTTTGACCGTAAACAATGCCGCCGCCCGTTCACTTCCCGCAGACGCCGGATTATCCAAATCAAAAAGTGCCACGATGTCATTGGCGGTGGTCGCGGTGAAACCTGTTGTCCCTGCTCCTGCGGAATCCTGCGGCGAACCGACAATGAACAGTGTTCCGGCGTCTCCGCCGCTGTTTCCCGTGTTCCCCGTAACAGCATTCGTACCGCCGTTGGAACAATCATTAATATCAATGAGTGCGGCGGTATTTCCCGCAGGCATGGTCGCCTTGAAGGTTCCTTCGCCATTAATGGCATTAATGATCGTGTCAAACGTTGTCGTACCGCCGTTCACGTAAACGGTCATCACTTTCTGATCGGGATTCGCAGGGTCCGTCCCCATGACCGCTTTGGCTGTGTCACTCCCTGTGGGAATCATTGTTCCCGTGTCATGGACAAACTGAATTTTCACATTGTTATTCATCGCTCCGCCGGCGACCGCTTCCAGCATGAGGTAATCCCCGGCGGTCAGATTTGTAAACTGATTTCCCACACCATTGACATTACCGACAATCGCTCTGGAACTGACCGGCCCGTCACTGTAGTAGGCGTAAGGGGATTTCGGGGAACCGGAATTATAAAACTCCGGATCGGAAAGATACCCGTCCACATAGTTGATCGTGGTGTCGTTGTAATGGGCGCCTTCGATGTTGGCGAGAAAATCAAGAGCGTTATTGTTCAAGGCACCGTCGGAATCCACCGCCGAAGCAAACGCTTTTTCCCACTCCGATGTCTGAAGATGGACATTGATTTTGGCAGGATACCCTTCTCCGAGCGACTCTTCGTACTCGACAAAGACCCCTTCGGATGTTCCTTTGGTGAACTTGATTTCAATGAAGGAATTCTGTTCCCCCTCCCGCGTGGCCGTGACGAGAATGTCGTTGTTTTCCCCGACACTGCTGATGGTGAGCTGACCGTTCGTTGCGGCCTGACCGAGTTCCGCGATGACCCCTGTGGAGTCGGAAATCTGATTGATCGCGTCAACAATGGAGGCTGCCGAGGCTCCTTTTTCAATCGGAAGCGACCCGACCCCGTAGCTTCCCATGATTTGGAGCATTGCGGCGTATTGTGCCATTGCGTGTTCGTAGTAAAGTGTTCCCCGCTCCGCTTCGGCCCGGACATCCACCTCGATGTGCGTCCCCTGATTCTGCACGCCGAACCGCATTTTGTAGATTTCCAGATTCTGAATGGTGCTGCGGTCGATTCCTTCGGTCACAAACGCAAGCGACCCGTCCAAAAGGTGACGTCCCATAAATGTCGTGGACGAGGAAATCCGGTCAATCGCTTCCAGAGACGCATCAACCTGAAACTGGTTCGCCTCAATCATTTCAGGACTCATCGCTCCGGTGTTCGCCGCTTCGGAAATCAAACCGCGAATGTCGTTCAAAAGGTTGGCGATCTGATTCATGGCGCTGTCGGCAGTGGCGATCATCATGTTGGCACGTTCCGAGTTGGTGATTCCCTGCTTGACACCGGCAATTTCCGAACGCAAAACTTCACTGGCAATCAAACCGGCAGGATCATCCGCTCCGGTGTTGATCCTCAAACCGGTACTCAGCCGCTGAAGCGACTTGTTAAGTGCCGACATATTCGCATTAACGTTCTGTTGACCAATTAACGATGCAACATTAGTATAGATTCTTGTCACGTAATCATCTCCTTGCTCGATCCGGTGCTGACCAAAATATCAAATGCCCCGAATGTGAGGTGGAAAATGGTTGATCCTGCCATCTTCGCAAAAAAACGGAATACCGCCGCCGATAAGGGGTGATCGCCTCCGCCCCTGGTGAACCGCCGCCTCGTAAGATGGTTTCAACTTCTGTAAAGTGAGTCACTTACGAAAACGGAACCACCTGTAGAACTTCACTTGCCACGTGAAGTTCTACAATGACATGTGGTATATGCTATTTCAAACATCAATCATTATCTAACATAACAGTCCCTCTATTGGTGTCCATTTGCGTAACTCAGGAGTGATACCAATGACACCGATCATAACAAATCCGCATAAAGGCAGGATTGCACCTGTCTTGTCAAAAAAGACCGTTATCCAGGTACTAATCATCGAAATGTTTGCGATGAAAGTTTGGATATTATTAAGGATTTTGGTTATTCATGCCTTGATTGATACGCTTGTTATTCCGGTTGTTCCAGTCAGATAAAATAGATAATCTGTTTCCGTGTCTCGGTTGCGAGGCGGCCTTTTTATCACGTCGGTTGACTTTCGCGGCGCAATGGGAATAATTGACATAAAGTTGTCATTCTGTTTCAATATTCACAATAAAAACTGTTATGAAAACTAAAGATTTCCATCAGGATTTTGCGGATACGAAAGGAGAACACTCATGAATTTCGGAACACGTGAAAACAGAACCGGTTCTCCGCTACGGGTGCAAATATTACGGTTTCGTATTCGCGGTTTGATTCTTTTTTTCATGGCGGCACTGATTGCAAGCGGTGTCACAGCGTTTCCTTTATACGGGAAGAGCTGAAACTGTTGTGTGAATGGTGCGGAAACGGCACGTTTTTCGGTAAAAACATTCCCGGACTGACGGCGTGGCTCCATTTTGTGCGTGAAGGAATTGAATACAACGCCGTACACTATCCGTATTACGCTTATGGTACGGATTGGCTGGCGTTTGCCCACATCATTATTGCGGTCTCGTTTATCGGACCGTTCCGCGATCCGGTCCGTAACATTCGGGTCATCCATTACGCTATGATTGCATGTGTTTTTATTCTGCCGCTTGCGATGATTTGCGGAGAAATCCGTTCCATACCATTCGCATGGCGGCTGGTGGACTGCTGTTTCGGCGTGTTCGGAATCATCCCGTTGATCGCCATTCATAAAATGACGAAAGCCCTTGAACGTGAAACCGGATACATACAAAATTGTGTTGACAAGTCGGCCGTTAGCGGTTAGAATGTTACGCAGAGTCGTAATTTTTTCAGGATTGATTTATGCCGCTTATACGTCAACTGCCGGTGGGCATGATTAACAAAATCGCCGCCGGAGAAGTCATCGAACGACCTGCCAGTGTGGTCAAGGAACTTGTCGAAAATTCCGTTGACGCTGGTGCGGCACGGATTGATGTGTCTGTTAACAAAGGAGGCACGGAGCTGATCCGCATTACGGATAACGGCTGCGGTATCGCGCCGAATCAGTTGCTCCTGGCCCTGTCCAGTCACGCAACGAGCAAAATCGCCGGAACGGAAGACCTTTTTCGGATCAGCACCTTCGGTTTTCGCGGGGAAGCGTTGGCGTCGGTGGCGGAAATCAGTCAGATGGTACTGCGAAGCCGGACGGAAGATTCGCCGGAAGGGGCTGAAATCCGAAGTGACGGCGGTCTTTTCAGTGAAATTGTGCCGTGCGGTCATCCGGTTGGAACCTCTATTGAGATTTGCAATCTTTTTTTCAACACACCGGTGCGGCGCAAATATCTCCGTTCCAATCAGACGGAACTCGGACACATTACAGAAACGTTTTTGCGGCTCGCGATTCCGTTTCCGGGAGTCCATTTCACGCTCAGGCACAATGAACGGGTGATGTACGATCTCCCTCCGACGGCGGACGGTACGGAGCGGATTGCCAAACTGTTCGGACGTGAAACGGCACAGGGACTCATTCCGGTGGAAAGTCTCGACGGTGAAGTCACGGTACACGGTTACGTCGGACATCCGAATCATTCCCGCACCAACAACCGGATGCAGTATTTTTTCCTCAACGGACGCTACATTCGCGACCGTGCGCTGCAGCATGCACTCCTCGAAGCGTATCGCGGACTTCTCACCGTCGGCCGGTTTCCGATCGCGTTTCTGCATGTCAACATGTCGCCGGATCAGTTCGACGTGAATGTTCATCCGACGAAGCTGGAGGTTCGTTTTCTCGACTCCGGTAAAATCTATAACCGGTTCCTTTCGACTGTCCGCGAACAGTTTCGGAAAGCGGACCTGAAGTCGCATCCGATGGAAAACGCAGGATTTCCGAAAGACACCTCTGCGGACGCACTTGATCCGAACACCGCGATGGACGCCGAAACCGCCGAGCATTTACGGCAAAAGGTCATGGATTGGCCGCCGGCGAAAAAGCGTGAAACATCGGCGGATCATGAAGCGTTTTTGCCGGAAAGAGACAGCTCCGAAAGAACGTCATTCGGCTCTTCTTCCGGTTCACCGCTTCGGCTTCATCCGATAGACCGGTCTTCGCGGTCAAATGATTTCCGTGACCGGTCTATTCCGAACGGCGGTTATTATCAGGGACGCACTGCGGATTCTACGGTACCGGAGGGATTTCACGCTGCGGACGAAAGAGCCTCGGAATCCGTGTTCCCTTCAAGTTCGACGATCCTGAAGGTTGTGCAGATTCATCAGCGGTATCTTGTCACGGAAACCGAGGAAGGACTCGTCATCATTGACCAGCACGCACTGCATGAGCGGATTCTTTATGAAAAGCTCAAAAAACGTATGAACGAAGGTTCGGTCGAATCGCAGAAACTGCTTGTGCCGTATCCGATGGATCTTCCGCCGGAAGAGACGGCGTGTGCTCTGGAAAATGCGGAATTTCTCGCAAAGCTCGGACTCCTTCTGGAACCGTTCGGCGGCAACACCCTTCTCGTGACAGGGTATCCGGCAATTTTTCCGTCGGCGGAACCGGCTGAGATACTTCAGACGCTTTTGGAACCGATTCTCGCTGCCGGAAAAGAGCCGGACCGTACGCATTTGCTCGACGAACTGATGCACCGGATGTCATGCAAGGCTGCTGTCAAAGCCGGCGACAAACTCCGTCCGGACGCCATCAATGAACTGTTGGTCATGGCGAAAGAGGAAATCGCGTCGCACCACTGTCCGCATGGCCGCCCCTCGACATTGGTATTCAGCATCCACGAACTGGACAAAATGTTCAAACGCTTGTAAGAGGAGCCGGATTTTCCTCCTCTCCCATTTCATCCGCGGCGGATCATGTCGCGGAAAGCGGCGAACAGATAATCCGAATCATGCGGTCCGGCACTGGATTCCGGGTGATATTGTACCGAAAAGACAGGATGTTTTGTGTGCCGGATTCCTTCATTCGTATGGTCGTTGAGATTGAGATGTGTCGGTTCCACATCCGGCGGAAGCGAGGCCGGATCAACACAAAACCCGTGATTCTGCGAGGTGATTTCGATTTTTTCCGTCGCCAAATGCTTGACCGGCTGATTGGCGCCGCGATGTCCGAACTTCAACTTGTAGGTCGTGCCGCCGAGAGCCAAACCGATCAACTGATGTCCGAGACAGATACCGAAAACCGGAATCCGGCCAATCAGTTTGCCGATGGCGTCAATGGCGTACTGCACCGCGGCGGGGTCTCCGGGACCGTTGGAAAGAAAGACACCATCCGGCTTGAGAGCCAGAACCTCTTCCGCGGTCGTCTGCGCCGGAACAATGGTCACATTGAATCCGTGACTGACGAGACACCGTAAAATATTGAGTTTGATTCCAAAATCATAGGCGACAATCTTCAGCGGCTTTGGCGAATTTTCCGTTTGCCGCAAATCAGGCAGCCAGGGACACGCTTCATTCCAGTGATACGGTTCTCTGCATGTCACCGTACTGACGAGATCAATGCCGACAAGACCGGGCGAGTCCTGGGCACGGCGAACCAGTTCTTTCGCATCCCAGCCACCGGAAGCGATGACCGCTTTCATGGCTCCTTTTTCGCGGATGTGTTTGGTGACCGCCCGCGTGTCGATTTCGGTGAGTCCGATGATGCGGTGCTTTTTGAGAAACGCATCCAGGGAATCGGTCGCCCGCCAGTTCGACGGCACTTCACAAAATTCGCGCACAATAAAACCCCGGACATGCGGGGTTATCGATTCAAAGTCTTCAGGATTAATACCTGTGTTTCCGATGAGCGGATACGTCATCGTCACAATCTGCCCCGCATAGGACGGATCGCTGATAATCTCCTGATAACCAGTCATGGATGTGTTAAAAACGATCTCACCGTCCCGGATCCCCTCATAACCAAAAGCGTTACAGGAAAATACACGACCGTCTTCAAGTGCCAAATATCCTTGCATAAATCAAACATTATTCTAAAACGAGGTCCCCTTACCGCGAATGTCACTAAACTGTGGTGAATGGACCGACATAGGGGTGACATATTAGCGCTTTTATTGTACAATGGGACAGCAAAAATGCAATGTTTACCTCATTCAATCCTTCAAAAAACTTGAAATGATCAATAATGAAAAAAATCACTCAGGAAGACGTTTTAAAAATTTCCATGTTGGCCAGGCTGAATCCCACACCGGAGGAAGCGGAACGTGCCGCGAAAGATTTGCAGCAAGTCCTTGATTACGTTGAACTTCTGAACGAAGTCGACACACGGAATGTCGAACCGATGACCCGTGTGATTGATGAAGTCAATCGCCTCCGTGAGGATGAGAATCTTCCCGGTCTGGAACGTCTGAAAGTAATGAATGTCGCACCTCAATCCGACGGGGAATGTTTCCTTGTCCCGCCGGTGTTGGACTAGTGTCTTTGGTGTAACGATTCGGCCAGACCTTCCTCAATCATTGTCCTTTTTTGAAAACTATACACCATGATGGATTGTAGATTTTGTCCGATTTCTATTTCTTTATTTTCATTCGATAACCATCAGAATCTTCGCAATATGGCAAAAGCACAAACCAACACCGCAAACATAGGATTTGAAAAAGAACTCTGGGAAGCTGCTGATATTCTTCGGGGCAATGTCGATGCGTCGGAATATAAGCACGTTATTCTCGGACTCATCTTTCTCAAATACGTTTCCAGCCGATTTGAACAACGCTATCAGGAACTTCTCCGCGAAGGAAAGGGATTCGAAAACGATAAAGATGAATATACAAAAGTCGGACTCTTTTTTGTTCCGAAAGAGGCGCGTTGGGATACTCTCAAAAAATTTGCCCATCAACCGGAAATCGGTACAAAAATCGACGCGGCAATGATTGCTATTGAACGCGAAAATAAGCGGCTTAAAGGTGTCTTGCCGAAAAATTTTGCCCGACCGGAACTTGATAAAATGCGGCTTGGCGATGTTGTGGATAAGTTCACCAATATTTCCATGTCGCATCACGGACAAGCGGAACAGGTCAAAGATATTTTGGG
>JAISQK010000198.1 GCA_031274255.1 Planctomycetaceae bacterium
ACAAACGATGCCGGTCGGAAAAGTGACGAAACCTGTCCGCGATGATTTCGGACTTGAACATTCCAGTAATATCTCCGTGACGGACTTAATGTTTTACCGGCGTATTCCACTTCGACACATTCATTGGAATCAACCCATCCGCTGTCCCAAAAATCGGGCGTTTTTCCAAGCAATGCAGGATGACTTGCCGTCGTGAGACGATAACTTTGCTGAAAGGTATTACGTTCCGTATCCTCCAGATTCCAACGGAATACCGGTCTGCCGCTTTCAATACCGACAGGTTCCGACCGATGATTGACTTTTGGTGTCATCACTTTTGTTTCCGCATGACCGGTCTGAAGCGATGTCAAAAGAACAATCAAAGCAGGCAAAAGACAAAACAGAGATTTCATTGCAAGATTTCTTTCAAATTGGAGTTTATTGTTCTATTAAAATCGTGCGGATAACAATTGGAATGGAACGTATCATATCAATTACGGAATAAAAAAACCCGAAAGAAGCGATCTTTCGGGCTTGGATAAAGAAATTACATTTCAAAATGGTGCACCAACCATACTGTTCCACGAAAACCTCACGGAAGTACAATAGTAAGACTGTACGGTTTAACGTACAAAGCTGACCGGACTTGCCAAGGTCCCATTTTTGCGTAACTTCAAAAATACGACATTCAACAGACCGCCCCATTTTAATGTCAGCAGTCAGCACCTTTTTTGAAAACACGCTGGTTTCAGTTTTTTAGGTCACTTGCTTCAAATACCCTGCACTCCGCAATTGACACTCATTTGAGTATAACAATTTCCCGGAACACTCATCGAAACACAATGTACATATCTCACCTGAAACGGCGGAAAATACCAGATTCACCGAAACAAGTGGTGCAAACGCACAAGTTTTCAAACGATTTTAATGAACATTAAATTTCCCACTACGGTATCCAGCCGCAAGTCGGTTCTTGGTGATTGAATGAACTGATTCTAAAGGCGTGCTACACATATCAATACATCCAAAATGCAAAACATACTGCAACACCACCACCGCTCAGGTTTTTCAGGAGCACTCCACGATAAATTCCTGCATCACAAAACATTAACAGGAGTCAAACGCAGGATTTATCAGAGGCTCCCCAAACCAGGTTCTGAACGTGCCCGTCTCATCACAAGTTCCTCCAAAAAACTTTTCCCAGGAAAATCCATGACCTCTTTTCGCTCATATCGACGGCCAAAGAGGTCAAACTTTGAAAAAACGATCCAACAGGGACAAAATAACAACACTACGAGTGGCTGCTTTCCAAAGAAACTCGTTTGAGTGCCGCTCCTTGCCTCCACATCTTTATTATACACCTTTTCGCCAAAGGAAGCAAGTGAAATCGGGAAACTTTTTAATTTTTCAAAAAGTTTTTTGGATTAAAATAATGACTCTTTTTCTAGTTTAACACGACGAGAAGTCAAAATAAGAAAATAGGCAAAACAGATAATTGTTTACGAATACTGTGTTTGAAACAATGCCAATGCGCAACTCAATATTCGATAAGATTTTTGTGATTTTCGACATCAGGATTCCGTTGACAGATTTCCTTTCATGCGGATAATGGTAATGTGTAATTTGTTCATGTTTTAATGTGTCAAGATTCCCTTTCAACAACTCTGGAGTACATCATGTCCTTTCCGCTTGCGAGTCCCAAAGCTGCGAACACCGATATAAAAAAGGTTGCGATTCTCTTTTCCGGAGGCCCTGCTCCGACAGCCAACTCCGTCATTGGAAGTGCGGCGATCTGTTTTGCCCGTGCCGGAATCGAAGTTTACGGAATGAAAAACGGCTACACCCATCTCGAAAACTACAAAGAAGGGGACCAACTGGAAGAAGGAACGGCTTATATCCGGTTGGATAAAATGCTCGAAGAGGGACTCCGTTCCTCCCGCGGTATTATTATCGGTACGGCCAGGGCGAATCCCGGAAAAATGCTCAAGCACCCGGATGACATCAAGGACGCCAAGAAATGTGAGCCGCTGAGGAATGTTTATAAGGCTCTCCGTTCCCTTGGTGTGGACGCTCTGATTTCCATCGGCGGTGACGACACCCTGACGACGGCGGCCAAATTCCGGTTGATTCAGAAAGAGCTTCCCGCTGGAGAGAAAAGAATCAAAGTGGTTCACCTTCCGAAAACCATCGACAATGATTATCAGGGAATTGACTTCACATTTGGTTACTTTACGGCGGTGGAATTTCTTTCGTATGAACTCCGCAATCTTTTGGCGGATTCCGAGGCGACCGGAGCCGGTTATGTCTGCCAGTTGATGGGACGCAAAGCGGCATGGCTGGCTTATGGAGCGATGATTGCCGGGGAAGCAAGTCTTGTCATCGGACTGGAGGACATCCCGGAAGAGTGGCTCCTGACAGAAGAAACCCGCGATCCTGCCACACACGAAGTTATTTGTGATGAAAAGAACATTCCGATAATGCGGACCATCGTTGACGTGAAAAAACTGGTGGACCGGTGTGTCGATGTCATCCTTGCCCGTGAAGCGGAAGGGAAAAAGAGCTTTGTCGCTGCCGTTTCCGAAGGAATTGCCGAATATCTTCCGCTTTCCGAGATTTACATGTGCCTTTCGGATGACGAATACAAATCGCTTAAACCGGACACATTCGGACATTTTCCGGTTTCCCAGCTCAAGTATTCCAGCCGCTTGGGGCGTCTGATTGCCGACGAATACAAGGCCCGCACTGGAAAATCACGGAAAATGGTCGGGCTTCAATTCGGTTACGAGGCACGCTGCCACGCACCGAATGCGTTCGACATTATTCTCGGAAGTCAGTTGGGGGTCGGAGCATATCGGGCATTGTGTGAAGCGGAAAAAGACGCCGTAATGATTTCTGTAGTCGGCAATCTGGAGTTGGTTTTTGCTCCGTTTGAAGACTTGATCGACTACAGTATCCTCCGTGCGTATCCGCGGCCTATTACTGTCGGGAGTGATTTCCACCAGTTGGCTCGTTATATTGAAGCATGGGTTAAATAGGGTAAATTCCCCGTTCGTTGACACGGGATGACAATAGACATTCATTCCCCGTCACGAATGGCGGGGTTAGGAGGTTGGCATGCTGGAATGTTATTTTTTCGGGAAGTCCGGGTTTCTCTCGAGTTCAAAATTCAACTCTTGGGTTGAAGCATTGATTGTCTGCGAAAGCCCGGAAGTTCCGGCACTGAGGTATTTTTTGTGAATCAGGGAAGTGTAAATCGGTTCACCTGGACTGCCATCTGAAGAAGCTTTGGACTCACCGGTTTGTTCATGAACATCAGTAAAGAAAACCTTGTATGTTCCGGGCGGTAAACCATCTGTTTCCTTGAGCGATCCCATTGTGAAAGTGCCGTCGGAATGAATGGTGCCGCGTGAGATCACTGTCCCGGAGTCGAAGCGGATGATTCCATTTGGTACAGGAGACTTGTCATCCGCAAAAACCACTTTTCCTTTCAGACCGACATTATTATTTCCGCATCCGACCGCGGCAAACACAAAAAACAAGAGAAACAAAGAGATTGTTCTTTTCATAAAAATCCAATTTGGTTAGAAGTTATTGATTATCGGCAATTTTGATTTCGCGTTCCATTTTTATGTGGAGTAAATCAACGATGAAACGGCATTGCCGGAAGACAATACCATTTCATTCCAAATCAAACATGGAATCCTGTAATGTAACTTTACGGCAGAGAAACCGCTTCCATTGAACTGACGTTTGCCATTCTTCCGAGCAAAAGCCCTGAAGTGGTGACGGAGACGGCCTGTACGGAACCGTCACCCAATAGGAACGGTACAATTCCTGTATGCCAACTGCCGAAGTAATTTTGCGGGTCACTGTAATCACTTGGTCTGGCAAGCGGACGGTTTTCACAGACTGTCCTTCCAATGGCCCAGTCACGGGCACCGCTATCCGTTGAAGCAAGAAAACTCTGATCATGTCTCCAGGCAACCGGTTCATCCCCCAGAATGCCGAGAGGAATATGTTTCTCGCCAAAAATCAACTGATTGGTGGTGCCTCGCACCCAACGGGAAAAGGAGTCTTTGGATTCCCAAGTATTCGCGTTATTGTTGGTGATGCTTGCTCGGCGGAACGGACTGACATTACCTGGATGATCTGCATATCGGACGCCGCCGGTGTTGTTATCAGTGGATACCCATTGCCAATTCGTGCAGTCCGGTGAAGAATAGGTCGTATAAATAACCGGTGCGTAATCACTGAAAGGTCCGTAAGCGACAATGTTTTGAATCGTCACACCGTTCATTGTTCGAGGAACGGTATTGGCGGCCGTGATTTCCTGACCCGTCAATGTTGTTCCAGCCGTACCGCTTCGACGGGACGGACACTTCATATAGGGAATTGATGAGAAACCTTGTCGCATTTCATTAGTCATATCATCACTATCCCGCCAAAATCCATCCGTACCACTGGCGCACAAGTCCTGATCGAACCCGCAACCGGCACCAGTACCTCCCTGGTAACTTTGTATGAAATCGTAAAGAGCGGCTTGTTCCAGGTATGGAAACATAAGAACCATAACTGAAGCACAACCGCGTTTGACTTCCAACGGTGGAATTTTGCCTCTGGCGGAGGCGAAATTATGCACTCCCAACCCAAGCTGTTTCAGATTGTTTGTACACTGCATTCGTCGTGCGGCTTCGCGGGCGGCTTGGACAGCAGGCAAAAGAAGAGCAATCAAAATCCCGATGATTGCAATCACCACAAGAAGTTCGACAAGGGTAAAAGCGGATCGGACAGTCGAACCCGATTGGGTAGTGGATTCTGAACGGACAAAAGAATTTTTGGGATTGTTTGCAGCACTTTTCGCATCGACAGCACTTACATCTGCAATACGGGAATCGATACAGACTACCCCCCCCCCCCATTTTGACATTTCGGACACAAAGTGAATTTTTGCATGGTTTTTCTCCTGTTTGGAAAAATGGTTTGATTCTTTTCGAAAACGTTTCACGAAAATTTAACCAGATTGACACAAATCAACCTGATGACTGTATTTTATACACAACAATTCAAGAAGTCAAGCGGGATTGTCGCTTTTTATGGAAATTTTTTCTGAAATGAGTTGTTTCCATTCAATCCAGGCCATTTTGAGAGATGTGAAGTGCATCAAAGGGAATTGGAGCACTCCGGTAAACAATGGGCGGGCCGCGACGCCGCGGCAGGCGGCAACGCGAGGGCGTTGCATCCCGGTAGGCTCACACTCACTACGTTCGGTTCGCCATCGGTTGGAGAAATCTTTCCAACTGGAGGCCGAATGGAACGCAGTGACCATGAGGCTATCGCCTGCCAGGGCTTCCCGCTGCAACGTCCGCACATTGCCCGTCCCGAACAATGCCCCGCTCCTGTTAGTCGCTGGGAAGTGTGCCGCTTCACCGCACTGTATTTATACAGGAGTATTACGGGCAAGCGGTTGAAAAGATTATCCATCAGAAGCGACCGCCTCGAAGAGGCTGGGAGCAAACCGCCTGTCGCGGCTCGCGACTGCGGTGCAATAGCATGCTGCCTCCGGCTATTTTGTCGTGATGATTTTGATCGTGCGAATCACTTGACCGCTTTCAAAAGGACACTAAAATATTGAGCAGTGAGAGTGTCAATTTTCCTCCTTCCTATTGACCGGATATTCTTCAAAGACATCATTATCATGCTGAATTACACACCCCAACACGAATTTCTCATCGGAATTGACTCGGACGGCTGCGCTTTTGACACAATGGAACTCAAACATAAGGAATGTTTTATTCCGCAAACAGTCAGCCACTGGAACCTTCAGGGAGTGAGCAAATATGCCCGCGAAGCGGCGGAATTTGTCAATTTGTATTCCAAAAGCCGCGGCATCAACCGTTTTCCGGCACTGATCGAGACGCTTCAACGGCTGCAAAATCGTACTGAAGTTGTCGCCCGGGGAGTCAAAATCAATATTCCGCAGGAACTGATCGACTGGATGAATCGCGAAACGAAATTAGGAAACCCGGCTCTGAAGAAAACGGTCGAAGAAACGCATGATCCGGTTTTGACGAAAACGCTGGCATGGTCGGAAGCGGTCAACCGGCAGGTGAGCGAAATCGTGCGGGAAGGAGTGCCGCCGTTTCCTTTTGTTCGGGAATCGCTCGACAAAATGAAAGACAAAGCCGACATTCTCGTCGTCTCCGCCACGCCGCAAGAGGCTCTTGTCCGTGAATGGGAAGAGCAGGATATCGCAAAGTATGTTGCGGAAATCTGCGGTCAGGAAATCGGCACCAAAAAAGAGTCTCTTGCATTAGCGCAACAAAAAGGCCGTTATGCTGCCGGACATCTTCTGATGATCGGTGACGCTCCCGGTGATTACAAGGCGGCACTCGCGAATGAGGCACTTTTCTTTCCGATCAATCCCGGTCATGAGGAAAAAAGCTGGGAACGGCTCTATCATGAGGGACTCTCCCGGTTTTTTGAAGGAACCTTTGCCGGTGAATATCAAGAGACGCTCCTTGCGGAGTTCGACGCTCATCTTCCGGAAAATCCGTCTTGGTGACGGTGATAAAATTTCCACGCCAAAAGACGCTTGATGCGTCCGCAGCGGAGACTTCTTGACTTTCCTTTTCCGATTGCGGATAATGGCAAGGATCGCCATTCCATCACAATCGACCGGAAAAGAAAGAAAAACCATGTCACAGGGTTATTGGTGCTGCGGAAACGGAAACAGTCTCGTGATTCTTGGACTCATCCTGAGCGGGCTGATGCCGGGCCGTTCCTTCACGAGGGAGGAAGAGGATTTTTATCCCGTGGAAACCTGGAAAACGCATGAGTCGCGGATGCGGGAGACTCCGGGTTTGACGCACTACGTTACTTTCGAGGATCTGACCGCGGAACACGCGGCGTCGGCAAAGGCGAAAACGGAGAATCTTGCGGCCGCCGGCTCGTTTTTCGAGTACCGATCGAATGTCCCGTTTGAAATCGTCGCGGGCGAATTTCCGCAGAAAAAAGCGGTGAGGCTTGACAAAGGATGGTTTGAAACGGCAGGTTTTTCGGACAAAGCGTTCAGTTTTGAGATACGGTTCCGCAACAACGGTCCCGGCACGCTTTCCGGCAACAGCGGCTCGAAAAACGGGACGATCCTCGGTATGGGAGACGGTTATTGGTCGGGGACACGGGTGACAACCGATTTTTCGAATCAGCGGCTGCACTTTGCCATCGGGCGTCCGCAACCGTCCGGTGCGGTTGGAATTGAAACGCGGGAACCGGCATATCACGGTCTTTGGAATCATCTCGCCGTCACATGGGATGGTCGGCAAATGCGGATTTACCTCAACGGAATTCTTGAAAATGTCGGCGATTATCGCGGTGATTTTGTCCCGCCGAATTGGGGACTCCGTATCGGTTACAATGACGCCGGTGTCGGTTCGGTCAACATGGATGTCGAGGAGGCGGCCGTTTTCAACCGTGCCCTCGCGCCGGACGAAGTTTTTGCTCATGCCGTATTTGCCGAGCGTCTGACAGGTGATGCTCAAAAAGCATTTCTGGAACTGACCGGCCTGTTGCTCCAACATCCCGATGAATTTACCGCCGATGAAATGAATGAAATCCTCAATCGAATACGTAAAGAAAAGGATTTGTCGCTTCGGGAATTGGAGACTCTTGTCTTTGTCCTTGTCAAATCAGGCTTCAACGCTTTTCGTTATGACTCTTTGGTTCCGTACCCTGATGATTGTACCGATTCGTTGAAACACCGTGTTTTGCGGCGTTTGGTGCCTGATACGTCGCAAGTCCCGGTGATTCATGCGGCGGCAGACACGTACCGAATGATGCTCAAAGAGTTGGCCTTGTCACCGGAAGAGAAAGAGCGGGGCGAAAAAGCGGCTTCCCTGGCCGAAAAGCTTGATTCCTTACTTGAAACGAAACGGGAAACGGAAAATTCCGGGGAAGCGGTTCGATTTCCCCCGCCGGTACCGCATGAAATTTTTGAGCCGGGGTTTGCTCCGGCCATCCGGTTTTACGTCGCGGTCGACGGGAATACCTCCAATAACGGGACTGAGTTTTCACCGTTTGCATCACTGTCCCAGGCTCGTGACGCGATTCGAAAATTGCGTGAAAAGGGCGGCGGCAGACTTCCCCGGGGAGGTGTTGAAGTGATCATTCGCGGCGGTTTGTATCCGGTTCGTGAGACGGTCACGTTCAACGCGGGCGACTCCGGCACCGTTGACGCTCCGATCGTGTATCGGAATTTTGCGGGGGAAACGCCAGTCTTTTGCGGCGGGGTGAATCTGAAAAAAACGGCCGGCGGCAAGCCGGTGTTTCAAAAAGTGACCGACACGGAGATTCTCGCGTCACTGCGTGATGAAGTACAGGAACATCTGATGGTTGCCGATCTCAAATCGCTCGGCATTCATGACAAAATCGTTCCTATCGGTGAGCGCGGTTTCGGAAAAAGCGGACCGTCCGCCGCTCCGTGGTTCAACGTGTATGTGAACGGCAAACCGCAGCAGATCGCGCGTTATCCGAATTATAATGCCGAACATCCGAACGATTGTTTCCTCAAAACCGGAAAAGTGACCGACGGCAACGGGACTCCGTTCAACAGCAATTCGCTGTCTGCAAAAGCGAATCCCGGTGTATTTGAGTATCACGATGAAAGAGTCAGCCGCTTTGCCAATCAGAAAGATGTGTGGCTTTTCGGATATTGGATGCATCTTTGGGCGGCCAACTCGCATCAGGCGGCGAAGATCAATACGGAGAAAAAGCAGATCACAACGGCCTCGCCCGACGGCTACGGTTTTCGCGAAGGAATGCCGTTTTATGTGTTCAATCTGTTGTCGGAAATGGACGCGCCGGGCGAGTGGTATTTCGACCGCGGCACGAATCGGCTCTACATTTTACCTCCGCTTGAAGAGAATGGTCAGCCGATGGATTTGAACGCCGCCGAGGTTGAACTTCCGATTTTTGCCGATTCGGCGGTCCAATGTCAGAATCTTTCGCACGTTACGTTTTTCGGACTGACCATGACGGATTTTGCCGGAACACCGTTTCAAGCGGACGGCGGTGATCGGCTTCTCGTCGCGGGCTGCACTTTCGAGCGGATCGGTTGTTGGGCGGTTTCGATGACCGGCGGCAAGCGAAACGGAGTGTACGGTTGTGACATGCGGCAGCTTGGCGGCGGCGGAGTCCATCTTTCAGGAGGAAATCCGAAAACTCTTGAATGCGGCGACTGCTTCGTCGAGAATTGCACTGTGCAGCACTTCACAATCGTTGACCGTGTGTACGCACCGGCAGTGTCCATGGATGGTGTCGGGAACCGTATCGCACATAATCGGTTTGAGGATTCCCCGCATCACGGCATAAGAATGGGCGGCTACGATCACAAGGTCGAGTATAACCGTATTAACCGCGTCGTACAGGAATCAGACGATCAATCCGGTCTTGATATGTGGGGTGATCCCCTCTGCCGCGGCAATGGGATCCGCTACAATTACTGGTCCAACATCGGCAACAAGTGGGATGTCGCCGGCCAGGCTGGAATTCGTCTCGACGACATGATCAGCGGCGTACAGATGTTCGGCAATATTTTTGTGCGATGTTCCGGCGGTCACTTCGGAGCGGTTCAGATTCACGGCGGGAAGGACAATGTTGCGGAAAATAACCTCATTGTCGATTCCTCGGCGGCTTTCAGCTTTTCGCCCTGGGGCGAAAAACGATGGCTCGAAAATCTCAGACCGGAGAGTCCCTTTTGGCGGCGTTCGAGCATTGACGCCGGAATTGACCCGGCAAAACCGCCGCACAGTGAACGTTACCCCGACCTTGCAGAACTTCCGAAGAATGCTGATCGTAATTTCATTCGGCACAACATCGCATTTGTGACAAAAACATTTGCACGGAACGACCGCGGTCAAAATAACATGCAGGGGAACGTCGCGTTTGATATGCAACTGGCCGCATGCGTGGAAAGTGATCATTGGCCGCGTCTTACCAGTGAAGACGGGACGGAAATGTCGTTGCCGCCGAATAACAGCCGTTTTTACGAGATCTTCGATTTTCAGCCGCTTCCGTATGACAATATGGGAAATTATCCCGACAATCGTTTGCCGAATCGGCAGAAATGAATTTTCAGCACGCGTGAACCGCGAATCGAAATGAAACATAAAAAAAAAAACACCTGATCACTCAGATGTCTTTTCTCTATATTCAGAAGCAATGTTATGTGGGTTTTAGTAAGGATCAGCTCCATACTTAATAAAATCAATAGTGTTACCACTAAAGACGATCTAAGTAATCCTTAGAAAGGAGGTGATCCAGCCGCAGGTTCCCCTACGGCTACCTTGTTACGACTTAGTCCCAATCACGGAGTTCATCTTCGGCACTTAGCTCCCTTAGGGTTGCTTGGGCGACTTCGGATGCCCCCCACTTTCGTGGCTTGACGGGCGGTGTGTACAAGGCTCAGGAACACATTCACCGCGGTATGCTGACCCGCGATTACTAGCGATTCCGACTTCATGTAGTCGAGTTGCAGACTACAATCCGAACTGAGGCACATTTTTTGGGATTTGCGTGATCTCGCGATTTAGCATCCCTTTGTGTGTACCATTGTAGGACGTGTGCAGCCCTAGGCATAAGGGCCATGAGGACTTGACGTCATCCCCACCTTCCTCCTCTTTAACAGAAGGCAGTCTCACTAGAGTCCCCGACATTACTCGCTGGCAACTAGTGACAAGGGTTTCGCTCGTTAAAGGACTTAACCTGACATCTCACGACACGAGCTGACGACAGCCATGCAGCACCTGTGCTTGTTTCACCCGAAGGTAACTAACTTCCCTTTCAGGAGTAGTATCCAGCATGTCAAGCCTAGGATAAGGTTCTTCGCGTAGCCTCGAATTAAGCCACATCCTCCACCGCTTGTGTGAGCCCCCGTCAATTCCTTTGAGTTTCAGCCTTGCGACCATACTCCCCAGG
>JAISQK010000247.1 GCA_031274255.1 Planctomycetaceae bacterium
AACAAGAATCGGGCAGACGCCCGTTTCAGAATTTTTTTGGCCTCCCGCCGCCTCACAACGGCAGGACACTCCCCCGAAAATCGACCGTTTCCGGCCAATGTCCGGGAGACGATTCAGGAAATATTGTATCCTTATCGTCTCACTCTGCAATAGGTTACGTCAAATTTTCCTCGAATTTTTCCGTGACACTTTAACACGCCATCGGATTTTAGACCGACGCCGAAAGGGTGGAAGAAGGGACTCGAACCCTCGACCCTCGGAACCACAATCCGATGCTCTAACCAACTGAGCTACTACCACCGTAAAAAGAGAGAACGTATTCTACCGCTTTGCGGCTGTGTGTCAAGATGCCTTTCTATGAATAAATATTTTGAAAAACAATCACGAAGCGACTCATCGCGATTGCCGGGGAGTAGCTGGTAAACGCGAGTTGCCGGGGCATGTTCAATCAGGGGTAGAGGCGGCAGAAACATTTGGTAAAATGCCGAAAAAACGACATCGTCTTATGTCCGGTACGAAATGACACCGGAGAGAAATGTCCGTTCTCCGGTGTCGGTGAGAATCCGCAACGACGCATTTGGAGCGAGTCCGAGGCATGTGCCTGTGACCGTTTGGCCGCCGATGGTGAGCGAGACCGGTTGATGCCGCATTAAAAGGTGCGGCTCAACCTGTTGAACCAGTGTTTCCGTATGATTCGGAAAAAACGCGAGAATCCGCTGCACTTCCGTAATAAAATCCCCGGTCACACGGTGATTGTCGATCTCCCTGTGCAGTACATCCCGAAGTGTCGTGATTTTTTCGCGGATTTCCGCTGGCGCGTCACACACTGTGTTGTTCGTGTTGATTCCGACACCGATCACAAAATGCTGCGGTGACGGCGACTCTATCAAAATTCCGGCGATTTTACGGTTATTGAGATAAACATCGTTCGGCCACTTGATGTGGAATGTCTGTTCGGGCGAGTGTCTGCGGAGTGTCTTCAAAACGGCAAGCCCTATTCCCAGCGAAAGCTGCGGGACATGGGAACGTTCCAAATGATGTGGTACGGCGTCGAGAATAAGCGTCAGGAAGATTCCGCCGCTGCCGCTCCACCATGAGTGATTGTCCCGACCGCGTGCCGCTGTTTGAGAGTCCGCGTCAATCAGCATCGGCAGTGCAGGAATCGGATTTTGCCGGAGAATCTCTTTCGCCCGATTGCTGGTCGAGTCAATCACCTGATGATGTTCCGCCGTTTGAATCCAGTTATTGTTCATCATGTTGCCTATTTGTTTTTCGGATTGAGTTGCCCTTCCCCTTGAGCAACTCATTCTACATTATTCTCGTCCGCCATGCAACGCGAGCGGGGCAACGTGCCGTGAAACCCCGGCCGCCGGAGGGATTATTCTTTTAACAATTCCGACACCCTGACCAAACAATGATTCCAAACGCTGTGGGCAAGAACGATTTTGCCCGCCTTGTCAACGAGTAATGTTGTCGGTATTCCCTGAATGGCAAATTCCCCGGACTGCCTGGGTTCACCTGCCTTTTCCGTTAATTCTTCGGAAATGGTGAGCCACGGAATCGCCTGCTTCTCAACATCCTGCCTGCTTGCATCCAGTTCGTCCCAAACATAGACCGAAACGATTTCAAAGCCTTGCTGATGATATTTTTCATAACATTCCTTCAGTTCCGGAAGAATTTGCTTGCACGGACCGCACCAGGACGCGGTAAAATTGATGACAACGACTTTACCCTTCAACGAATCCCACTGAAACGGTTTGTCCTCAAGAGTCCGTCCGTAAAGTTTCGGGTCAGAACCGGTCAGACGCCGTCCGAGAGTCTCGGCGACCTTTCGGACAGCCTCCTGAATCTCAAGTTTCATCTCGTTCACCGCGTCGGAATGAACAAATCGCGTCCATTTCTCCGCAATTTTTTTTATCATGACCGGCTCATCAATAAACACTTCGACAAGAAAAATATAGGGCAACGTCACTCGCCGTGCACCGTCTTCTTTGAAATTCCATGTCCACTGCTGCGTCTCCTCAACAATGGAATCAAAAGTGCGGTCATCCACGCTGTCCCCCGTATTACCGGAACGCACCGTTTTTCTGACCTTCTCTTTGAAGGAATTAAAATCATGCAATCGTGCTTGCGACCCCGATTTCGGGTATTTTTTCATTTCGCTTAAAGCGGCGGCAATCTGCTTTTCATATTCGGAAACCTCTTCGCCTTTTTCGGAATAATGGCGGACGAGAAGCTGATAGCCTTGATATTTCGCCATGGCGGCTTCCGCTTTTTCCTCGTCGGATTGAGCGAATTCGCCGATCCGTTTTGACGCTTCGAGAATCAGATTTCCGACGGTCGCATAATCCGGCTTTGTGCCGTCCGGCTTGACAAGGTTTTGGACTTCCTGCTGCAAAATTTGCTTGACCTCGCCAACGGTTTTGGCGTCGGCAAGGGATTCAACCGTTTCCGCCAAAAGCGAAGGAACGGTCAATGTCACGAACAGAAGGGCAAAAAACATGTGTTTCATTTGGTTTATCTCCTCATTGGTCTGAATTTCCTTGATTGGTTCAATCTCCCTCCTTGAAGAAATTTCAACACCCGCACATTCCAGGTCGAGTTACTCCTCCCTTTGAG
>JAISQK010000250.1 GCA_031274255.1 Planctomycetaceae bacterium
TTGTTCCGCGGAATTAGTATTATTTTTTGCAGGTCCTCCGTTTGACATCGGAAATTCCGTTCATAAAAGGACACTCATCATTTGGTAAAAATTTTGAGAGTGGTGATGTATTTATAGATGTCCAGCAAAATTATCAGATATGATGTAGAAATAGACAAAATAGATATTTATATCGTTGTTAATTTTTTCAAAATCCATTTTTCTAAATTTCCTATTTTATCAAAAACAACACGTTATACGGTTGGTCTGCTACGTAATCTATAAATACATCACCACTCTCGAAAATCAAATAAGTTTGGATAGAACCAAAAACTATATGATAAAACACCGGAGTTTACTTCACATGGAGCAAAAATTAACATTCAGGAGTTTCCTGGAATTCATTGTCGTCTATTCAAACGAAGACACCATTAGAGATGAAGCCCGTATGGCAATAGAAAGGAAATATTACCTTTTATAGGTACGGCGTGTTTAAGGTTTCTTGTTTTAGATTTCAGAATCTGCCGACGGAAGCATCCAGTTTGGAACGGTGGAAATACTGCCGTGACGGTCAACGACCGCAAGCGTGGTTTTGCCGGTTGCCAGAAGTTCCTCACCGCGGTAGAGACGATATTCATGCTCGACTTTCACCCGTGTGACACGTTTCAGGATCACCTTCAGAGTGAGCAAATCGTCGTATTTTGCCGGTTTTTTGTAATCGCACTCCGCGTGAACCACCACGCAAAACAGACCGGACGCCTCCATATCGTGATAGGTGTGACCGAGTGAACGAAACGCTTCAGTGCGTCCCATTTCAAAGTAGGTCAGGTAGTTGGCATGATAGACAACCCCCATCTGATCCGTCTCCTGATATCGGACCCGAATCGGAAGTTCAAATTCGTAAAGTGACATGACTCTGTTTGAATCCCTTTGCGTCATGGACTCGTTTTTCATTTCCACTTTCCAAGGGGATAGAGTACGGTGGAAACGGCAAGCTCCGTAAAAATCGAAATCAAACGTGTGATTCCCGCAAGAACAAGTCCGGCGGCTTCCGGCGTCAGACCTTGCGGAAGTGTCAGTGTGTGAAAGTAGTTCCCCATCACTCCGGCCAGAATCAGCTCGCGAACCCCGAATCCGCCGGGAATCAATGAAAGGAATCCGCCGACCGTCGATAACGACATCGCGGCAATAAATCGGGGAAGCTGTCCGAAAAACGGCCCCGGATCAATGCCGAGTCCTTTGATCGTCGTCCAGAGACTCACACCCAGAATCAGCCAGGTGACAGCCATCAGGAACCAACCGGTCACCAGCGTCTTCGTACCGAGCCGGTTCAGCTTTTCACGGACTTCAGGACTTTTCTTCCCGACCCCCAAAATCAGCAGTATCCGTTTGAAATTATGCGGAATGACGGTCAGGATAAATCCAATCAGCATCACGGCGGCGGCCAGAGCAAGAATCGGTTGTTGATGGAAAAGGGAAACAAGCACTTCATGAAAGAACATTGTCAAAAGAAGACAGGAAACCATCACGCCGACCGCCATCATCGTAAGGGTTTCAAGAAAAACCGCCGCAACCAAAATACTGATTTTTGTCTTTTCGGAATGCATCAAACCTGTCCGTAATGTGACGACCACCGCCTTGCCGGGAACATATTTTCCAAGATGCCCGATATAGTATGCCCGAAGCGACCGGAACCAATGCGGCTTTTGACCGAGCGTCTTCATACAAAGATGCCAGTAAATCCACGCAGGGAGGTACGCCGTGAAATAAATTCCGCAGGAAAGTAGTATCCAACCCCAGTGAAGACTCCACTTGTAGGCGGCGATTTCCCCGGAAGTCTTCCAGATTTCATGGACCACCCAGACAATCACCAGGATGAAAATCAGGAGTTTCCCCCAGACGAGAAGCTGTTTTTTCCAGGATGCTTTTGGTTCCGGTGTGTCGGCTTGCGCTGTCATGTTGTCTGTCATTTCCGGGATAGACCTTACTTGATTTTTCATTCATCCTTCACCGCATTCCGACATTGGGCCGCGTTCCGGCAGACTGCTGCGATTGGAGGAGTTCGTTGTCGATACGGTGCGTCCATGTCGAGGGAACACTCCCCAACACATTATCGAAGTCATCCTTACCTCCGCCGAGGACTCCGAGAATCCTGTCCGTTACTGAAATCGTCGGATTGATGGTCGATTTTTTAATAACAAATGTCGTGATACCGGTTCCATTGACATGGAACTGTTTCATGCCGTAAGGATCGTAATTTTTCGCGTAAACAATGATCTGTACCATCCGAAACTCTTTGGCGTCTTCCAGCAATTTGGGGTGAGCTTCAAGAACGATGTACTCCTCCGGTTTGGAATGCGGCGTCAAACGGAGAAAAAAACGCTCCTTGAGTTCCTGCGGCTTCGCACCGACCACAAACATGATCGGACTGTCAAAGGTTCGGCTTCCCCGCATGTTTTCGGGAAGCGGATACTCCACGACTTCACCGCCTTTCGGCTGTTTCTGCATGGGGTCTTTAACAGGAAACGTGAACAGGAAATAGGATTTACCGTCACAGACCGCCTTAAATTCCCGTTGTCCCGCCACCGGTTTTCCCTCAATAAATTCCCCCTGTTCCCAAAACAATCCCTTGTTTGGCACTGCATACTTGGCGACGCCGTAAGTGGCGTAAATCAACTGATTTGCGTCGCTGGACATGGTACTGTTGTACTCGAATTTATGAAATTCGCACTCCATCGCTTTGATGGTCTGACATTTTCTGTCCCAATTGGTCAGGAATATGTCGAGCTGCTGTTGTTCGAGCGGCGTCAGTTCGAACGGTGCCTGTGGAGCGATGTTTTGCGGTGGAGCGGCTGGATTTCCCTGAGTAACCGTTCCCGGAATGGCACCCAGCGGACGCGCAGGAATGACAGCACGGCCACCACCAGTTACAGACGGCTGTGCCGCAGGGGAAACGGGCTGCACGACAGGAGGAATGGGCTGTGCGGCAGGTTGCGGCATACTCCCATACAACGGAGGATTTTGTGCGGGAAGCTGCGTCTGAGGACTCCCATAACCGGAAAGTTGGGGAATTTGACCGGAAGGCACCGTACCGGGATACGATATCTGAGCAAACACCGGATTCAGCAGAAACACAGTGTTAATCATCAAAATGACAGGGAAAAAAGATCGTATACACATAAAATCAGGACTCCATTCTGAAATTTCCGTTGTGGGGGGGAATGTCTCTCGGCGAAATGCCGTCCGCCGTGATGAGCGGCTCTCACTTCCGTAAAGTGAAACGGTTACGGCGGACTAAAACAGATTTCACCTTACTTTAAGGTATTTTACCGTACTTTTTCTCTTGAAACAAGCCCAGTTTTTGTCCGCATGCGGGTAGCGTGCGGACACCGCAACCGCGGCTCGGTCCGAAGGCGGACTGCCGTTTGGCAAATGGCGATTCCAACCGCTTACGATCCGGGACCCCACGCCCTTGCGTTGCCGTCGCTGTCAGGTCCTCGCAAAAGCAACGTAAAATCAGGTCAATTTTTTAGAACTTAAACGCTTGTATCTCACAGACTTACATTAAAATGTGTTACGGGATGATAGGTAAGAGCCTTTTGTTTTATTCCTCGTTCGGATCAAGGAGTTCCTTGTGCTGGATTTGTGTCCAGTACTGGTCGAAGTCGAAATCGGGACTGTTGTCAAGATCGTGGCACATGTAACATAGTTTTTTCGAAGCCGACGGCGTGATGTGGAGTGTTTCACGGAGTTTGTCCTGAAGTTCCGTGTTACTGCCGACTTCCGCCGCACAATGCTTCTCGCCGGGACCGTGACAACTTTCGCACCCCACATTGGTCAGATGGTCGGTGATTTTCTCTTTTTCGTTACTGAACCCGCTGATGTACGGGTACATCTCTTTGGGATTCCAGCCGACCACATGACAACTGACACATTCCGGATCGTAGATTCGCGGAGGAACAGAAGTTTCCACCAAGGAGTGCCACGCTTGGGCATGTTTCGATTTCTTCCAGACCCGGTACGACTCTTCATGGCAGGAAACACATTTTTCCGAACCGACAAAGCGTCCCAGTTGTTCGGCCTCCGGTGCCGGAACAGGCCGGATACCGAGTGCCGCGAAGCCGTTCGCGTCCAGATCGCGTTTGATATTTTTCTGATACACCCCCATCAGAGAAACGATGGTACCGGCGTTCTTGTAGCGGGAATCGAATGCCACCCGTTGATATTTGACCTGTTCTTTTTCGTCGTCAAAAAAGGCGAGCACGACGGCATATTTCCCTTTTTCACCGGTTTCGATCATGTACTGCACCCGACCGTCCTGATTCACCTGCGGGGTCAGCGGCGGTTCACTCGGAGTGTCAACACAAAAAATGATGCCGAATTCAGGAAAGGCTTTGGCGATTTTATTGGTTTCCGCCACCGGAGCGTGACAAATCAAGACCATATAGTGTGCTTTTTCCCTGAGCATTGCCGGAAGAAGCTCCTTCAGTTTGGTGACGGGGTCGGCCATTTTGATTTCACTGTTGGAAATCTCCGACTGCCATGTTTTTCCGACCACGGACGTGACGCAAACCTTGTAGCCGTTCCGTTCAATGACGCGGTACGGCGCGGTGTAGATCGGGTCGAATCCGAAAACGCCGACATTCGCCGACGTGAAGAAACTCGGATTTTTCGCCGAAGCGGTGATTGTCACCGCCAAAAGCTCCGTCGCCGGAAGCCGAAGATCGTCTTTTCCCAATCCGACGGCATCATATTTCATTTCCTGAAGTGCTGTCGCGGCCATTTGAAACTTCATTTCCTGCTGACGCCCGAATTTGTTGACAATTCCTCCGGCATCAATGGCGATGACCGGCCACTGCTTGTCCCACAATTCATTGAAAAACGTGGCGCGGCGGCTGAGGCCTCCTTTCATCTGCTCGATTCCGGCACAGCCGCACGGCTCAATATATCCGGCAATGGGACCGGTGAAAACCATGGCCAACTTCGGCTTCTGCCAACCGACAAAATATTCCCCGTTGACCGCAATCGGATCATAAGACTCGGATGCTTCAGATGTTTCGGATATTTGAGACGTTCTTTCAGGTGAATCCGATGTTCTGGCAATTTTGGCAGCATTGGAAGGACTGGAGATTTGGGAAGGTTTCTCAGAAAGAATCGGTACGGAAGAGGTCCGCGACGGAGAAGAAGAAATCGTCAAGGGAGATTTCCGTACAGGAACATTGGCTTGCGCATTGTCTTGGGGACGAAGCAACTCGATTTTATTTTCCTGGGAAAACAGCGTGCCGCCGCAGAAAAAACTCAGAACAAAACAGAAACAACAAGAGGAATATTGGGAAAAACGCATAATTCACTCATCTGAAAGGACAATCAAAACAAAAAACACCCTGCGTCTTTGGAAATCGGCATAATCGTTAAATTTCTTCAATTCCGATACCAAAAAGGCTTAAAAATGATTTTACCTTCTGTCCGCAGTTTTGTAAATTCCCGTTTCTGCATTCATTTTGACAAAATTTCCTGATTTTGGGTGTCTCCTGCCCTTGTGATAAACGGGATTCAGGTTTAAGATATAAAGCCTCTTTTATTTTTCATTTTTACTGGAGCAGCCTTTCGTTACTTTAAAGGACAAGTGTTGTATGCGTTTTTTGTTTGATGTTACAAGTTTTCCGCTTGCCCAAGGGCAAACGAGCACCGCTCCCGCAGCCGATACGCCGAAGACACCTTCTTCCGGCAGCACTTTTCCACCGACATTTTTCATCATGATCGGCGGTCTGTTTCTGGTGATGTATCTTTTCATGGTTCTTCCGCAAAAACGGGAACGTGACCGTTGGAATAAATTGATTGCAAGCCTGAAGAAAAATGACAAGGTCGTCTTGCACAACGGAATTATCGGGACGGTCCACACCATCGACAAAGAAAAAAATGAACTGATTCTCAAAGTGGACGAGTCAAACAATACCAAAATGACGTTTACTCTCACGTCCGTTGCCCGTGTGTTAAGTGAACAAAAATAGTGAATACAGGCAGACGGCTTATTTTATTGAGTCTTTAACAGGTTAATGCTTTCAGAATAGGTTTTTCATGATGCGGAGTTTTTCGTTTTTTAAGAGGATTTTGGGTCTCCAATCCAATGGCGGTCAAGTGACAAAATTCCGATTGGGGCTTCGTTTGTTGACGCTCGTCACAGCCATCGGACTTTTGGCGGCAGGTTCCGGTCTGGTTCCGTTTGCACAGGAGCAGCCGCAAGAGCCGTCACCACAACCGGTTGCGGAAGAAACCGCTTCGGCGGAATCTCCTGGGGAAGCTGTTCCGGCTTCTGGAGAAACCGTTCTGGCGGAGTCTGTCGCCGTGTCCGTAACGGCGGAAAACACCTCGGAACCGGAGGAAAACGTTCCTGTTCCGTCAGACGCGAAAACGCCGCAAGTTGAAGTCAAATCAGAAGAGACGGAGTTGCCGACACTCGAACCCGCCAATGAGGCCGCCATTTCACCGATAGCGGTTTCCGGTGCGGCGCCGGAGGGAACGATCCCCGAAGTAAACGTTCCGGAAGTTTCCAATGTTCTTCCGCAAACGGAATCTCCGGTGCAAATCGGCGAAATCACGACCGAAGAAGTGACAAATTCTCCGACGGTCTGGTACCATAATGGATATTTTATTGTCACACTTTATTTTTTGATTATTGTTGCATGTGCTTATGTTTCAAACAGTTGTGCCAAAGCGTTTCGGATGCCCGATCTGGCGGTGCGGATGTTCATCGTTTTGTTTGCCTTGTTCGGAGCGATTGCCACCACAATCCTGAGCTGGGAAAAACTGACACTCGGAATTGATTTAAGCGGCGGCGTCGTACTGGTTTATGATGTCAAACCACGATCCGTCGAAAACATGGACGGCACCACCGTCACAGAGACCGGAAGCATTGATTTTGAGCAGCTCAAACGTGCCATCGACCGCCGTATCAATCCTGCGGGAGTGAAAGAGATTTCCGTTCAGAAATATGGTACCAGTCAGCTCAAGATTATTATTCCGAACATTGATGCCCCGGAAGTTGACCGGATTGAAAAATTGATTAGCGACGCGGGAAGTCTTGAATTTCGGATTTTGGCTTCGGAACGTTTCGATGCGGAATTGATTGCCCGTGCCAAAGCGGAAAAAGGTCAACGGGTTTATGACCCCAAAAGCGGAAAAAATCTTCAGGCGTGGTGGGTGCCGCTCAACGAACATGAGGCATCAAACTACGTCAGCAATAGTGATCTTGCCACAAGGCAGAACACACGCGGAGGTTACGACATTCTCGTCCTCAAAGACAACTATGACGTGACCGGGAATGCTCTCTCGGGAATCAAGGAGTTTTTCGGAACGGACGAACGGACTCACTTGCCGACCAGAGGGGTTTCCTTCCAGCTCAAGGGACGCAGTGTCACCGATTTTGCCAACCTCACACGGCGTTATCAGCCTGATCCGAGTAATATCAACAGTGTGAGAAATCTCGGAATCATTCTGAGCGGAGAACTCTATTCCGCTCCGTCACTCGAAAGTGCCATTCCGAACGGGACCTGTCAGATCACATTCAATGAACGTTCCGGCGACAAAGGGGGCGTTCAGCTCGCCAAAGATATTCAGGACCTCATCCAAGTCATGGAGGCCGGTTCGCTCCCTGCCGACATCAGTAAAGAACCGATCAGCCGTTTGTTGACCGGTTCCACCCTCGGCGACGATACCATTCAAAGCGGTAAAATTTCCGCAGCGGTGGCGGTGGGGGTGATTATGCTCTTCATGGTGTTTTACTACCGATTCTGCGGTATCATTGCGGTCGCGGCTGTGGTGATGAACCTCTTCATGATTATGGCCGCGATGCTGACGATTCGGGCGGCGTTCACTCTGTCCGGTCTTGCGGGTCTGGTACTCACACTGGGAATGGCCGTTGATGCCAACATCCTTATTTTTGAACGGCTGCGTGAAGAGATTCTCGGCGGTGCCACTTTGCGGATGGCGATCCGTAATGCGTTTACGAAAGCCTCCAGTGCGATCATCGACTCCAATGTGACGACGCTCATCACGGCGATGATTCTCTATATGGTCGGAACGGAACAGACCAAAGGGTTCGCCATCACCTTGTTTTTAGGGGTTCTTTTCAGCATGTTTACAGCGGTTTACTGCTCGCATGTTGTGTTTGATGTTTTTGAAAATCGCAGATGGATCAAAAAACTTTCCATGCTTCGTCTCATCGAAAACCCGCGGATCAACTTCATGGCCATGAGACAAACCGCCATGGGGGTGGCGATTGTCCTTTGTGTGTTGAGCTTTACCGCAATATTCCTGCGGGGAAAAGCGATTTTCGATATTGACTTTGTCGGCGGCGTCAATGTGGAGGTCGTCTTCAAGGAGAAACAAAACATCGCGGACATACGGAGCAAACTTTCCACGCTTTCCGACGTGACGGTCAGTGCGGTCAATGCCGACATCGGCGGTCGCAAGGAAAAAGGAAGTGTGCCGATCGCTCAAGGAACACGGTTTTCAATCAATACCGCCACACCGCCCGGCATGACGGCGGAAGCTTACCTGAAGGAGGTGGTCAAAACGCTCACCGCGACCTTCGGGGACAATCTTTATTATGATACGATTGAATACAAGTTCAAAGAGTCTTCCGAAGCCGCCGTGCCGCAAACCGTTGTTGCGATGACGGTCGATCCTTCCATCAACTTCAAGGCACTCGACCAAAGCATCCGTGAATATATTCAGCTCGCGGTTGATGAGGGAAAAATCGAAAAAAGTTTCGGATACACGCTGACCTGCGATGATGTTGAGCCGCAGGAAAACATTGCCGAGTCCTCCAAAGCGTATCGAAACTGGACCATCCTTTTCGAAAGCGGTTCCCAAGCGGATATTGATGCGGTTCTCAAGCCGTATCAGGCGGTGTTCAATGCGGAACCATGGTTCCCGGCGTCCAACACAATCGGAAGTGTCGTGGCGGTTTATTCGAGATATTCCGCACTTGCCGCCATCCTCCTCAGCCTTGTGGCGATTGCGGTTTATCTCCGGTTCCGGTTCCGCAAAATCACTTTCGGTTATGCGGCTGTCACGTCACTGGCATTCAATGTGTTTATAACGCTGGGTGCCGTTGCGTCGAGTGTCTGGTTTGCCTCGGTTCTCGGTTTCCTCATGATTGAACCGTTCAAAATCAGTCTGACGGTCATCGCCGCCTTCCTGACGATCATCGGTTACGACATCAACGACACCATCATTCTGTTTGACCGGATTCGTGAAGTCCGCGGGAAATCACCGCTTCTTACCATTGACATGATCAATCAGAGCACCAATCAGGTTCTTTCAAGAACGCTGCTCACTTCGGTGACGACATTGTTTGCCGTGGTTGTCCTTTACATTTTCGGCGGAGCGGGACTTCATGCGTTCGCGTTTTCTCTGGGAATCGGTGTGATTGCCGGAACATGCAGTTCCATTTTCATCGCCGCACCGCTTCTTTACTGGATGACCGGCGCCCCGGGAACAACACAAACGTTACAGAATGGGAAGTCTTCCGCACTGAAAAAATAAAGAGAGAGTGTTGATACAAAAGAGACATGTACCAGAGAGAGCACTAGGCTGTGTCGTCACGAGTTGACGAATGAAGGCAAGAGTTTGGATCTTGCATACGGGTTCGCCGTGGCGTGATTTGCCCTTGGATTACGGCGGCTGGAAGAATACGTACCGTCGATTTTGCCGCTGGCGTGACAAGGGCGTGTGGGAAAGATTGCTAGAGTCGCTGGTGAAAGAGCCTGGTATTGAGTAATGATTTCGTTTTTTGTGGGGGTATAATAGAGACAAATTCTGAAATCCTCAGGAAATTTTTAATAAAAAGGTAAAATTTTCTGAGGAATCTCTTGACTTTTCTTTCTCTTTTGATTAATATGACTTTCTGATGTTACGATTTTACAATCAATTTGAATTTGTGAAGAGAGGTTTTTATGAAAAAGCTGTTAGAAAATGTTAAAATAGGGGGGGGGGGGGGGCTGTCGGTACGGTATTAGGACGGCTTTCACCTTGGTGGAGCTTCTTGTGGTGATTGCAATCATCGGGATTTTGATTGCTCTTCTTTTACCAGCCGTCCAAGCGGCCCGCGAAGCCGCAAGGCGAATGCAGTGTTCCAACAATCTCAAACAAATCGGGATCGCCATGCACACCTATCATGACGCCCGGAAATCTGCATCTGACCTGGATGAACGGACTCCACGATGCCGGCGGTGTTCCCTGCGGAATGTGGGGCTGGTCGCTGTTTATCCTTCCTTATGCGGAACAGACGGCTCTTTACAGTCAGTTCGATTTCACGCATCGGGCTTACACTTATGCGGTCGGGGGCAAATGGACACCGCATGAAACGACATCCCCTTGCGGTGACACGGAAAATCAGGAAATCGCGGACAAAGTTCCTCCCTTTTTGAGATGTCCTTCGGGAGTTCACAACGAAGTACGTGCCAATTCCAACAAAGATTACGCGGTTCCCGCATGGGATTTGGCGGAACGTGCTGATCCGGCTTCCACGAGTGCTCAATCAAACCGGGTTCACAGACAATCGGTCTTTTACAGAAACAGCGG
>JAISQK010000293.1 GCA_031274255.1 Planctomycetaceae bacterium
AAGTCGCATGTCAATGGAATGGAAGCGTTTTGGAGCTATGCCAAAAGACGTCTTGCCAAGTTCAACGGCTGTTCTTCTCAAACCTTTATCCTCCATTGAAAGGAAACGGAATTTAGGTATAATCATCGCGAGGAAAACCTCTTGAATATCGTCAAAAATCTGATAAAATAATAGGAGATGCTAGTCAAGAGCCTGTAAGAAAATACCAACAATGAAGTGAGGTGTAAGCCGTGATTTACGCAGATAACGCCGCGACGACAAAAATATCCGACAGCGTCTTTGAGAAGATGCTTCCGTTTCTGCGTGAGCAATACGGGAACGCTTCCAGCCAGCCAATACTCCCTCGGAGTAAAAGCAAAACGAGCCATTGAACTGGCTCGAAAACAAGTAGCGGAAGCAATTGGGGCAGAGACATCCGAAATTACCTTTACTTCCGGCGGCTCGGAGACGAACTGCTGGATACTTCGCTCGGCTTTAGAAGCCTGTGGAAATGCACCAAAGCACATTATCACTTCGTCAATTGAACACCACTCTGTACTGAACGCTTGTCATGCACTTGAGCGGGATGGAACGGAGGTCACCTATCTTCCCGTGGATTCGTCGGGCATGGTTTCTGTGGCAGACGTTAAAACAGCTATCAAACCGCACACAAAACTGGTAACCATTATGCTTGCCAACAACGAAATCGGAACGATTCAGCCGATTGCCCAAATTGCACAGCTGCTCCATGACGCTGGCATTCTGTTTCATACGGACGCCGTACAAGCCGTCGGGCATATCCCTGTTAATGTTAAAGAACTTGGTATAGATTTCCTTACCGCATCCGCCCACAAATTTGGCGGAGCAAAAGGCACGGGGATTCTATATAAGCGAACGGGCGTAGAATTGTCGCCATTGGTTTTCGGTGGAGAACAGGAACGCGGACTCCATGCCGGTACAGAAAACGTCGCCGGCATCGTATCTATGGGCTGCGCCATTGAGGAATACGTCAATTCCTTGACCGCAGACAGCGACAGGCTTCGCACCTTAGTCAAAGCAACCGTCGACGGCATCAAGGCAAAAATCCCCTCCGTTAGGGTAAACGGAGACACCGCTTGCCAATTGCCCGGCACCGTCAACCTTGGTTTTGACGGCGTTTCAGGCGAGGCGTTAATGAATCTGTTCGATTTGAAAGGGATTTGCGTTTCCACAAGCTCCGCCTGCAATTCCGGCAAAGATGAACCGTCGCACGTCCTCATTGCGCTTGGGCAAACCGAGCAGCAAGCAAAGTCGGCGATACGAATCTCGTATGGAAAAGACAATACTATAAGCGAAGCGGAAACCATCGCTACTGTGGTATGCAACGCTTATTATAAAATAAAAGTGAAACTTGATTGACACAAAAACTCGCGACGTTGGTGCGAGAACTAACACGAGAAACAAAACCTCTGAAAGGCGGTAATGAAAATGAGCAAAGACTTAATACCGAACCCCCACGCTGGAATACGGCGAGATTATATCCATCATTGAGCGGAACCCGCGAGAACGCCTTTCGAGCCATGAACCGCGAGCTGATTTCGATGTACTGGGAAATCGGAGCCTACGTCAGTGACAAGGTCAAAAATGGCGGCTGGGGCAAATCTGTCGTTTCAGATTTTGCTAAATTCATTCAGGCGGAGCGACCTGACATCAAGGGATTTTCCGCGTCGAGTATTTGGCGAATGCGCCAATTTTATGAAACATACAGAGAAAACGAAAAACTCGCACCATTGGTGCGAGAAATCAACTGGACGCAAAATCTGATTATTATGTCTCGAACAGCTATTTCTCGCCAAAAACACAGGATTGGTTGCTCTCCGCGACAGTTACGTTTTGGAAATTCTTGATGTCCCTGAAAACCACAAGGAAAAAGAACTGCGCAAATCAATCGTCGCAAACATTCGAGACTTAATTTTGGAGTTCGGCAAAGACTTCACATTTGTTGGGGAGGAATACCGTGTTCAAGTCGGCAACAAAGATTTCCACATTGACCTTCTGTTCTATAATCGTGAACTATCCTGTCTTGTGGCTATTGAACTTAAGGTAACCGATTTTAAGCCGGAGCATCTTGGCCAGTTAGAATTCTATCTTGAAGCCCTTGACCGCGATGTCCGTAAATCAAATGAAAATCCGAGCGTAGGTTTAATACTTTGCACCGGCAAAGACGATATGGTGGTAGAGTACGCTTTGAGCCGCAGTCTCTCGCCGACGCTTGTGGCTGATTACCAACTTCCTCTGCCCAACAAATCTGTGCTTACCGAAAAACTGCGCGAGTTAAAGGAACTTGCAGATGTTGTCGCAGACGACGAGGAAGATGAATAACTCAATGGACACAGGGGTTCAAAGTGGGTTCAAAACTGCCTTAGCGTTCTCAACTTGGGTTCACCGACATTTTAGCGTTCTTTTTTATCGGCGTTGATGAGGTGAGCCAAAAAACAGACATAGAAAGGGTAAAATTCGGCGGCGGAAGTCCGAAACTGGACATCGGAAAGACAAAATTCGCGTTCTGATGTTCAGGAAGAATATCTCCGGCGGCCAACGCCCGTGCGTTGGCGGAGGATTTGTCCGGTGTGATTCATCGTAACGTGACGCTATTTGGGTTTACCGACAGACTGTCCCATCAAAATCACCTGCTTACCGGTAAGCTTGAGGGCTTTACTGAGAGCGTCATGATCGATAGACGCACGGACTCCGCAGGCAAGACCTTTTGACGCGGCCACGAGAGACACATTCTGCGACGCACAGCCGCTGGAAAAAAAGGAATGGCCGCTATCGACCTTGTCCGTGTCGCCGACGTAAACCAGACTCAGCGGCGCAGCGGGAACGAACGGTTGTGTTCCGGCAAGTTTCCTCTGATCACCGGCGACCTTCAGAAGAAGTTTGTTGTCCTTCGCGTCATAAAGGTAAATGCCGCTTTTCAGGAAGACATAAACCGAGAGTTCCTGTTTGTTGAGCGCCGTGGGAATCACCCGTCTGTCCTCGCGATTGAATCCGTAAGCCGCCCACAAAAGGTCGGAAACCGTTTGCATGTCCAGATCGCCCGAGGAAAATTCACGCGATGTTTGCCTCTGACTGATGGCGTCCACAAGCGGTTTTCCGCCGGTTTTTTGCGGATTCGGAAGGGTGATGTCCTGAGCAATCCCGTAAACGGCGCTCAATGACACGATCACCAGTGTCCCGATCAGATTTTTTGCTGTCATTCTCATTGGATGTCTCCTTGTTTTTGGTTGGTGTAAGTGTAAACGGGATAAAACATTGAAGTCAATAAAAGAACTTTCTCAGACCTCTTCATAGAGTCCTTTTTTACGCGGGAAAAGCAGGCACATTCCGACGCCCATGAAGTACAGGAAAATCAGCGGCGTCGCCATGAGAATCATGCTCCAGGGGTCTGCCGGTGTGAGAACCATCGAGAGAAAGCAGATCACAAGCACCGAAATCCGCCAGTTCGAGAGATAAGTCTTCACCGACAGAATTCCGACACGCTCCAAAAAAAACATGACCACCGGAAGCTGAAAACTGATTCCAAACCCCACAGGCAGCATCAGGGCGAACCCCATCCATTCGGTAATACGCGGACTGGGGTTGATGTCGAGCCACTGGTTGAACATAAGCAGAAAATCAAGCACGAACTGAAAAACCACAAAAAAGGCAAGACACACTCCGCCCGCAAACAGTCCCAGGCTGACCGGCAGGAAAATCCAGACGTAACGTTTTTCATGAGCGTAGAGTCCGGCGGCCACAAACGACCACAAACTGTAAAAAATCCCCGGACAGGCAATGATGAGTCCGGTGAAAAAACACGCTTTAAACCAGATACTGAACGATTCCTGCATACTCAGTGTCGTGGTTTTGATTCGCGGGTCGTCTTCAATGGGACGCAGGAAAAAAAACTGGACAGGTTCCGAGGCCGAGGACGCGGAAGAGGAAATCTTATGTTTGTTAAGATTATCGACCTGATAAACAGATGTTCCCTGATGACTTTGGGTATACTCTTCCACAGAACCGCCGTTTCCCAAAATAACGATTTTTTTTATGTCTTCCGGCAGAATATAGTATTCCTCAGGAAGCATTTTTCTTGTCATCGGAATTTGAGCAATGGTTTCAGGGTATCCTGCTTTCCGCAAACTCTCTATTCTATTATTGAGCTGCATCGTGTACTGATTAAGATAGAATTTTTCGAGCGAGCGTTTGACCGGCACCTGAATTTCCTGCATGACCCAGTGTCCGAAAAAGAGTCCGGCCGCCACACCGATTCCCAGCCAAGTTGCGGCACGAATAAGCGCCACCCGAAGTTCGTCCAAATGTTCCCCGAATGACATTGTGGATTCATCAAAGAGGTCGCCGCTTTTTTTTGAATTTCGCATTATTTGTCAATCGTCGGTTAGGAGAAAATGGTCACAAAACAACTTTTTCCTATTTTACCCGCTTTTTTCCGAAAAACAAGAGACCGCATCTCCGGGATTACCTCAAGCTGCCCGGCGGTGCGGCGTTTCACTGAAACCAAAAGCCGGTATTTCTTTTACCGGCTTGTTTTCTAAAACCGCATATTCAAAAAACTTAGCGATATGGAGAGCCGCAATTATTTTTTGTACGGAGGAATTTTAAAGTCGTAGGTTCCTCCTGGGACTGTTGCTGTCAGCGGTGTTTTATTCTTGTTCGCGTAATCTTGGTCAATCGCATGCGTCATCAGAGTTTTGTTATTGATTATCTCGGTTGTCGAAGTACTACCGATAAAGACTTTATACTCACCGGGTTTGCAACCGGGCTTCCCTGATTCTTTTCCTATCACCTGTTCCGCAAGGGAGTAAGTTCCGTCACTGCCGATTTTGCCTTTCGCAAAATACTCTTCCGAGTCACTTAAAGCAAAAATCACCTCCCCTACTGTTAGAGGCGTTCCATCCTCAAACGTCACCCTGCCGGAAACCGGTGAATTGGGAACACCGCAACCGGTGATATAGAGGAGGTTTATCAAGGAAAATAAAAGAATTTGAGATTTCATTTTTATTAGATTATTTCATTAAAGTTAACACGTTAATATAACACACATCTCCCGACGCCAACGTGTCAACGCCGGGGGAAGGTAATAAACAACTTTCACGAACCGTTTTCACACAAACAGCCGTCGTTACGGCAATGCGTCTGACTCACCATTTTCTATCGTTCCGGCTGCAAGCCATGGCCCAAGTCCTACCGAAAAACTCACGAACCGTACAGAACCGTCGCCAAGTCCGGCGTTTACTCCGCCGGTATGGAAAGAATTCGCACCCCATCTGCCCCAATTACCATCATGTAAGGTGACACCTGGAGGCGGAGTACAATGATCGTGCCGATAAAGTGCTCTGGAATCCAGTGCCGTTATCGCGGAACAGGGACGCACTCCTGTATGGAATCTCGTCATACGTCCAGAGTTTCCGCCGTTGGAGTAGTAAAAAACATTGATCCCACAGTCAGTATCTTTGTTTCCCGTACTCCCTTCGGAAAACATCACTGTATTGGATGTTCCATCCGGTACAAC
Organism: Planctomycetaceae bacterium; assembly: GCA_031274255.1. GTDB lineage: Bacteria > Planctomycetota > Planctomycetia > Pirellulales > Thermoguttaceae > WRMR01. The sequence goes on from JAISQK010000293.1 coordinate 5,534, forward strand.
CAGCGACCCGGCGATATCGTCTTCCCACGGACCGCCTTTGGCGTTGAAATAACCGGCAAGTTCCGTTTTATTATAGGAGGAGTCCCAGGCAAACGTATTGTCTGTGGCTGATTTGAGTGCACCGCCGCACCAAAGATAGTTGCACGGTGAACCATTATTGTCCCCCCAAGCATTTTGTCTATGTGACTCTGGAAATGAAGGACAGAGGAATTGTTTTAAACGACCGGTGATTTTTGGGTCAGGATCCGTACTGGGGTTCGTGTCTGTTCCCTTTGTGTAACTCGTCAAGCCTTCATAAAGCGGTGTCAGTTCCATATACGGGAATAGAGCAATCCACATATTCGGTGTCTCGTCTGTCCAATCCTTCTTTAAATTGCCGGGTTTTGGACTTGGGGTCTTCGTCTCGTTCGCATCGGCAAAACTGTGGACAGCAAGACTGAGCTGTTTGAGATTGTTGGAACACTGCATTCTTTGAGCGGCTGCGCGGGCGGCCTGAACGGCAGGCAACAAGAGAGCAATCAAAATCCCGATGATGGCAATCACTACAAGAAGCTCGACGAGGGTAAAACCGAATCGGGCGGTAAAAACAGATCGAATACTGGATTCGGAACGGACAAAAGAAGTTTCGGCATTGTTTGCAGCACTTTTCGCATCGACAGCACTGGTATCGGCAGCATTGACATCTGCAATACGGGAAGCCGTACAGACTACCCCCCCCCCCCATTTTGACATTTTGGATACAAATTGAATCTCTTCATGTTTTTTCTTCCTCTTGAAAAGGTAAAAATATTCTGCGTAAAAACACACTTTACACAGCTCATTTTTCCATTCTATCTGTCTCTGTAGAGATTGTCAAGACATTAATTCAAAGATTCCGAGGAATTTTTTGATTTTTATTTGATGACAAAATCCAAAGGCGTTTCATGGAGAGAATTTCTCAAACAGAAATTCCGCTACAATTCTTTGCCGCTTTCATAGCGGAAGACATTTGTCGGCATACTGTGGTACTCTGAAATATTGTACAGCGGGGAAAGTTCCGTGAAAATGGCGTCGAGTTCCTTTTCCGTCCGCGGCGTCGCCCAGAGAATCTTGACCGCGTTGCCGCATTCCCCTTTTTCGATCTTTTGCGCCGACGGGATGGTGTCCAGAATCGTTCCGTAGTAACAGAGTTTCCGCAGTGTCAGATACACCAGCAGATAACTGGACTGCCGGGTCGTTTCAAATTGCAAAAACGTTTCAAATGTGTGAGCGTTGTTTTTTAAGGCTCCCAAAAGCTGAAGTTCCACAATCGGATGAAGGTTGAACGGCACGTCCATCAACTTACCGGCGTCTGTGACAACGGACTGCTGATAATACTGGGAAATTTCCTCATTGACCCGTTCGAGGACTTTCGGGTTGATCATGAGATTTTCCTGCGGCAAGGAATGACTGATGTTGGTCAGTTCGCTGATCCCGTCGAGAATCAGATCAATCAACTCACGCTCCAACGGCATCCGGTGTTTCCGCACATAATCCATGAGCGTTTCCAGACCATGCGTCAAACCGGCGGGAGATTCCGCTCCGAGCATGGTGAAATTCCCTTTCGCGGCATGAAGTCGGCGGAAAATATCCTTCATCACGTCTTCATTTTCAGGATCGTCTTCCAGTGTCAGCACGGCATCCTGCAATTCGGTCAGACCGCGTTTGATTTCATCCAGCAGGTCGGCCACATCGTCAGGATTCAGGGAACCGGTGTTTGTTCCTTCGCCGGTGTCCATGAACCGTCCCTGAAGTTTCCGCTTGCATTCCATTTCAACGCTGTTGTCGTGAGAAACCTGCGTGTTGGCAATTAATGTTTCGGCAGGGGCATGATTGCTCTGCATCAACGAAAAGAAGGAATCCTCCCGCTCTTCGTAAGCCGGAAGTGCGTCTTCTTCGGTTTGCGTGGCAATCTGGACAACGCGGTCCACATCCACGGTCAGTCCGACATTTCCGCCGCTGATGATACATGTTCCGGCGATTCCTGCGGCACGGGAACCGAACATTTCCGTGTCGAGCGGAACATTGACCAGTTTCTGCGGCGAAAGAAATTCACTCACCACCACCGCGATTTGTTCCGTTTTTCCTTCGATAATCACGATGGGGACGACTTCCGGTTTCAACTGTTCCGTCGGACCGCCGCCGAGAAGTTCCTGAAGGTCGAAGAGTGCCACCGGCTCTCCGAGATATTTGATGAAACGCTCACGGTCCATGGTCGCCTGAATCTGGTCGGGGGAATACCCTTGCAAACTGACCACCTTGTCAATGGACAGTGCGAAAAGACACCGCGAACAGCGGACAATCAGTGCGTCAATGATGTTCACCGCGCGAAGTTTGGGAATCAGCAGTCGGAATGTCGTGCCGGCATTCGGTGTGCCGGAAAGTTCCATCGTACCGTTGAATTCACTGATCATGGTATTCACGATGTCAAGACCGACGCCGCGGCCGGAGGTTGTCGTGGCGGTGTCCCGTGTAGAAAATCCCGAACAGCAAAGCAGATGCAGAATGTCAGGTGTTTCACCGGAACGCAGCAATCCGAGATCGTTCGCTTTTTGAATCACTTTGTTTTCGTCAATCCCGCGGCCGTCGTCGGCAACGAGGATTTCGATGTCATTTTCATGCTCGACCGCGCGGAGGGTGATGTGTCCCTCAGGAGGTTTGCCGTGCTTGGAACGTTCCAGCGGCTGTTCGATTCCATGGTCGGCGGCGTTGCGGATCAGGTGCAGAAGCGTTTCCGTCAGACGTTCGGCGAGCGCCTTGTCGATGAGAACATTTTCCCCTTCGATGTGCAGTTCAATCTCTTTTTTCAGGTCACGGCTCAAATCGTGAACCGTGCGTCTGAAAAGACGGAAGGTGTCTCCGATTTCCACCATGCGGATCGCCATCACAAGATCATGCAGTTCCTGACTGATCCGCCGTGACGCCTCGTCGGCCGCTTTAATGGTCTGGATACTGTTCTCGTTGAGCGACCGGTGATAGGTCACCGCATCCACCATTTCACGTTGAAGTTCGTGAAGCGTCGAACTTGTGATAATCACCTCTCCGGCAAGATTGAGCAGCTTGTCAAGGTGTTCGAGCCGGACGGTCATTCTGTCGATGGATTTGGGATGGCCTGCTTTCAGTGCGTTGATCATGTTTTGGGATTCCTTATCAATGATTCCTGTGCCTGTGTCAGTGATTTGGATCAGGGGGTGAAAATAAAGGTGTCACGTTTCCGGTTTCGGTCCGGCTTTGGCCTATTCCGTTCCCGCAGCGGCAACGGCGGGAGTTTGCGGAATCACGGAATCTTCAGGACGGGACCCGCCGGTGTTATAGAGAACACGCATGATGACATGTTCCGCGGTCTCACGGTCGAACGGCTTGGGCATGAAATCATCGGCACCGAGTTTCAGTCCCTTGATGACATTGCTGGCGTCGCTTTCGGTCGAGACCAGTACGAACGGCGTCCCGTGATACCACGGCATCTCCTGAAGTCTGTAGCAAAATTCGAATCCGTCCATTTTCGGCATACTGATGTCGGAGAAAATAATGCAATACCTGTCGATGGTCTTTTCGAGCATCTCCAGTGCCTCAAGACCATGGACCGCTTCATCCACATCCAAGCCGATTTCCTCCAGAATATTGCGGAAAATCCGTCGCGTCGGAACGGAATCATCAACGATAAATGCTTTAGGATTCGGGGGAAGTATCGCCCGGACCCCCAAGAGTGAATTGTCCATTGTGTCCCTTTTCTATTTCAACCGACTTGAATTTTGAACGAATCCTCTTTGCCGAAGGATTTTTTTATTCATTATTTACATATTAAGTTCTCTTTAGTATGTCAATGGCAAAAAAGTGACTGTTCCGGTAGATATTTCTGTCACAGCTTGATAAAAAATAGTGAATGTATAGAATAAAGAAAATATATCAATAAAACCTACTGCAGTAAATTTGTCATTTTTTCCAAAAATAGCGATATTCGGTTGTCACTTGACCGCGGATTTGCCGAATAACAGTTATCGAGTGCATTGACTGTATTTGTCCCTGAACATTTTGTGGGAAATTCGTTATGAAAATTCAAGTCAGGTTTTTTCTAGCCGTAATGATTCTGCCATTGCTTTTTGAGTATTCCTCTGCGGAAAATTGGGCGGAAGAGATGTTCGAACAAAGACGTCATGATTTTGGTACCGTGGCGATCGGCGCCGAAGCGGTTTACCGTTTTAAATTTACGAACAAATATTCGGAAGATGTTCATGTGGCGTCTGTCCGTTCGTCATGCGGATGCACCGATGTCGAAGTCACGAAAACATGGTTGAAAACGGACGAAACCTCCGAAGTGGTGGCGAGACTCAATACATCCGGTCAGTTCGAGAAAGACCGTTCCGCGACCATTACGGTCGTGTTCGACAAGCCGTATTTTCAGGAGGCTCAGCTTCAGGCCACTTCTTATATTCGTCCGGATGTGGTGATCAATCCCGGTGCGGTGGAGTTTGGAAATGTCACTCAGGGGAAAAGCGTCACCAAACACCTGAAAATGCTGTACGCCGGACGCAATGACTGGGAACTTTTGAAAATAGAACGCAACAATTTGAGCATTGAGGTGGAAGCCGAACCGGTGGAGCGTTCCAACGGACGTGTCACTTATGACATTGCCGTCACTTTGGCGGAGGACACGCCGCCGGGATATTTGCAGGACATGGTACGTTTCGTCACCAATGACCCCAATCCCGAAGCGTCATCGCTTTTGCTGCCGGTTCACGCTTATGTGGCGTCGCCGCTGATGGCGAGGCCGGTTCCGTTTTTGATCGGGAATATTCAGCCCGGAAAATCTATAACAAAGAATATTATTGTCCGGGGGGATGTTCCCTTCCGTGTCGTGAAAGTGAGTTCGAAAGATCCGCGGTTCCGTTTTGCGTCTTCGGAAGAGGAAAACAGCATGCATGTCATTCCTGTTACGTTTGTCGCGGATGCGAGAACCGGCGAGATTGAGACAAATATTATGATTCAGACCAACATGACGAATCAGGCACCGCTCAATGTCTGGGCGGAGGGAAACATCATCAGGGCTGACGGGACGGAGAAAAACGTGAAAGAACGTGTTTTCCAACATCTGAAAGCGGCTCCGTCACAGCCGCAGACCGTGGAGCCGCAAACAGTGGAAACGAAAGAAGAGGAACAGCTTTCGGTTTTTGCGGAGAAGGAAACAGAAACACTGACGGAAACGAAAAAAGCGGAAACCGAGGAAAAGCCGTTCCCTCAGGAAAGAGACCGCCGCCGTCCATTTCCGGCATCGCCTTTACTGGACAGGAAAGTGAATCAAGAAAAGACGCTGTTAAATCCGCACGCGGAACTTCCGATGATTTCGCAGCAAGCTCTTCCGTTTCCGCAGGAGAAGCAGGAGAAGCAGGAACCGTCGCCGTTCCGGGAGAAAGTGGCTTCGGAATTTCTTCCTGACGGTCTGGATGAGGAAATCCGTGACGGCCTTAGCACGGAACCTCCGCCGAGCAACGCTCCAGCGGTGATTTCCAAGGCACCGGTATCGCCGGAACAATCCGTTGTGGTGGAGGAGCTTTTCCCGATGACGCCGGTTTCGCCGGAAGATGCGGGAAATCAGCCGGAAGCCCCCCAATTGGTCGTCACGCAAGACCTCTTCCAGGAAGTCCACCCCAATGCCAAGACGGATTCCAAAGAAACGGCTTCTTCCGAATCCGCCCGCAAACTGAAGTTTGTGATGCCGAAGATTTCGCAGGATGCTGTGGAGCAAAAGCCGGAAAAAGTCGCTTTAAAAGAGGAGCCGGCCGTTCGTTCCCCTCATGCGGCCGGTCATCTTCCCTCTCTCCGTAGTATTCCTTCTGCCGACAATATCCCCATCCCCGCCGATGCGCCGGATCCTCTTTCCATGGGAAGAGAGGCTTTGCAGGTACCGGTCGAAAAGCGGATGCCCGAAACAACACTCGTGCCGCCGGTACCGGGAATGGTTTACTCTCAAAGGAAGACTTCTCCGGCTTTTGATTCGATCGGTCCTTTTTCGGCGGCGGTCCCGGAATTGACCATTCCCAAACTGGAGGATTCCGAACGGGACAAGGAGAATGACACGGAAAGCCCTTCGGAAATCCGTCATGAGGAATCAACGGTTCCTTCTGTGAAAACACCTGTCACGGTACCGGTTTTGGAGAGAAGAGAGAGAAAGCCTCTTGCCGTGCCGTCGGAAAAACCTGTCTCGCCGAAGAGACCGGAATCGGAATTGAAACCGTTGAATTCCTATCCTGTTGCCGTATTGGAGCCGTTGGAACCGGTCCTCCCGATAGAAAAACCGTCGCAGCGGAATGCCGGGTTGTCGTTGGGAGGCAGGTTGGGAGGCAACCTCTCCGCATTGGAACCCGGGCAGGCTTCGAGCGGATTTGACCCTGAGTTGACCTTTTCCTCCGCGCCTTCCACCGGAAGAACGGGCATGACAGGAATTGCCGCAACGGACGAAACCGGAAAGAGCCGTTCCCAGTCCGCCGTGACGGGACGGAGCGGCGTTTCTCTGAGAAACCGAGGGATTTCAGAGAAGAATGACGGGGAGGAATCTTCGCTTCTTTCACGGATGAGAGCCTCTGCAAAACCCGGTACGGCCGCGGGAACCGACACCGTAAGAAGATTGTCGAGCGAGCCGCAGGAAGTCTCGCGGATTGCGGAAACGCCGAGGACATCAGGTCTGATTATGCCCGGTGCGATTCCGTCAGGCAATTCTCCCCGCGGGGGGAGTGTGACCGCTCCGCCGCCGCCCCGTCTCCGGTGAAAAGGGAAGAATGGGGCGGCCGCACTTGAAATTTTCTGACAATAAAAGAGAATTTCATGAAAATATCAAATCCTGTCAGATTGAGGCAACATGAATTCGGTGAAAGTCCGTATCGGCACACGAGGGAGTCTTTTGGCGCGGCGGCAGGCGGATTGGGTGCAATCCGCACTGGAATCGTACGGTATCACGGCGGAAATCGTGGAAATCAGCACCAGCGGCGACAAAACGCAAGCCGGACCGATCGCCGACATCGGGTTGCAGGGAGTCTTCACCAAGGAGATTCAGCGTGCCCTTCTTGAGAACACGATTGATCTGGCGGTGCATTCGCTGAAAGACCTTCCGACGGAACCTGTTGCAGGTTTGATGTTTGCGGCGGCTCCGCTTCCGGGGCCTCGTCGTGATGTTTTTCTCTCCCCTAAGGCGGATTCTCTCGGGAATCTTCCCATAGAGGCGGTCATCGGAACCGGAAGCGTCCGGCGTAAAGCTCAGATTTTGCACCATTTCCCTGAAAAACGGTTCCGCGTGACCGACATCCGGGGCAATGTGGAGACACGTCTCAAAAAACTGGACTCCGGCGATTACGACGCGATTATTCTGGCGGAGGCGGGGCTTACGCGGCTCGGACTGACGGACCGGATCACCTCGCCGCTGGAACCGCCGTTTTTTCTTCCGGCGGTCGGACAGGGGATTCTCGGAATTGAGACGCGGACGGAGGATACGGAATCCATCAGGATTGCCGGGCGGCTGAATCATCCTGAAACTTTTGCGGCGGCCGTTGCGGAGCGGACGCTTTTGGCGGCGCTGCGGGGCGGATGTCTGGCACCGGTGGCGGCGTTGGCGGAGAAAACCGCCGAGCACCGGTTACGGCTCCATGCGAGGGTGTTTTCCCCTGACGGCGGGCAAATGCTTGACGCGACCCGGCTTGGAGACCTCCGCGCGGCGGAGGAACTTGGCCGTTCCGTCGCGGAAGAGCTTCTTTTATCGGGAGCGGAATCCCTCCTGAGGCCGTGAGAACGCCGTAATAATACGACTATACCGGAGATTCCCATGACAAAAATGAAGATACTTCCGAAACCGGATGTTTGGCGGAAGAGCCGCCGTTTGCTTGGGATTCTTTGTCTTATGACCGCGGCTCTTTTGACCGTTCTGTTCTACGTTAAGATGAAGTTTGCCCGTCCGTTGGGAAGCGGACCGGCAGGGCCAGCAGTGGCTTCTGCGCCGTTTGAGACGGTGTGGTCGGAGCGAAGAGTCCTTCTGTTGGGAATCGGCGACAGTGTGACGGCGGGATTCGGAGTAAACGCACCGTACAATTACGTGAACCGCTTGGCGGACAATCCGCCGGACGAGTTTGCGGACATGCAGGGAAAATGTTTACGCCGGGTGTTTCCGCGTCTGGAAGTGCGGAATATTTCCGTATCCGGCAGCACCTCGCTTCAGCATGAAAAACATATCGCCGAATCCCTCGACACGCAGCCGGACGATGTTTTCGGAATTGTCGTCATGACCAGCGGCGGAAATGATATTATTCACAACTATGGTCAGTCACCGCCGAAAGAAGGGGCGATGTACGGGGCGACACGGAAACAGGCGGAACCGTGGATCGAAAATTACCGGCAGCGTCTGGACCGGATGATTGCCGTGGTCAGCGGGAAATTTCCGGGCGGTTGTTCGATTTATCTTGCGGACATCTATGATCCGACCGACGGCGTGGGAGACGCACCGAGTGTTTTCCTTCCCCGTTGGCCGGATTGCATGAAAATTCTCGACGCTTATAATGCTGTGATCCGTGATTGTGCGGCAAAACACGGCAATGTGATTCCTGTGCCGATGCACGAAGTGTTTCTCGGTCATGGAATCCACTGTGCGGAGTTTTACCGGAAACATTATCATCGTGAGGACCCGGCATACTGGTTTCACAGCAATCTCGAAGACCCGAACATTCGCGGTTACGACGCCATCCGCCGTGTTTTTCTCAATGAAATCATCAAGCGTGAATTTCCGAAATCCAACATCGGCAGTGACCGCAGCCGCGGTGCCGGGAGGCCACTGTATAAAATATTTTCGAGAATTTTCCCTAAAAGCGACAATCCCGCTTGACTTTGGGAATTGTCGTGGATAGAATACAATAATCAGGTTGATTTGTGTCAATCTGTACAGGATTTTCGTGAAACGTTTTCGAAAATCATCAAACAAATTTTCCAAATTGAGGAGAAAAACCATGCAAAACTTTACTTTGTGTTCGAAATGTCAAAATGGGGGGGGGGGGTAGTCTGTACGGCTTCCCGTATCGTAAAAGCCAATGCTGCAGATGGAAATGCTGCCGATACGAAATGTACTGCAAGCGATGCCCAAAACTCTCTTGTCCGTTCAAAATCCACGACTCAATCCGGTTTGACTGCCCGAATCGGTTTTACCCTCGTCGAGCTTCTTGTGGTGATTGCAATCATTGGTATCTTGATTGCTCTTCTTTTACCCGCAGTTCAGGCCGCCCGCGAAGCCGCAAGACGGATGCAGTGTTCCAACAATCTCAAGCAGATTGGTCTGGCGGTTCACAACTTTCACGACGCTCAAAACGGGATTCCGCCGGCGTTCACTTTTTACCCGGGAAGAATGTCCGCTTTTGCGTTGATCTACCCGTACATGGAGCAGATGGCGCTCTATGAAATTATCACCGCCGGAAGCGGGACGGGAGCCGGTGTGGACCGCAAGCTGGACGCCGCCTGGTGGCAATCTTTGTCCGAACAGCAGCGGGAAGGTTTCGGCTCGGTTACGGCGTACAAATGCCCTTCCCGGCGAAGCGGAACGCAAATCACCGCCGACGGTAACAAATCCGGCGAAACAACGGACACGATTCCCGGTCCTCTCGTTGATTACATCATGTTGGGTTTTTCACAGAATACCTCTGAGGATATGCAACATCTTATGACTCAGAGTTCTGCCCAATATCATACCGGTCCGTTCCGCGTTGCCAAAGCGACGGTGAATATCACGAAAGCACAAAGCGGTCAGAATCCGGAAGACGGTGTTGTTTCCTCATGGAAACCGAGAGACACGTTTGCCTGGTGGTCAGGCGGAACATCCAATCAGATTACGTTTGCCGAAAAACATGTTCCGGCGAACCGGTTGGGAATGTGTAATTTCGGCGCAACCGGCAAAGACCGTGAGTACATGGACTGTTCCTACCTCACCGCTCTTTATGGCGGCGCCAAAACCAATTGTCTCGTGGCCAACATTCTTAACAATATGCAGGGTAATAACGGAAAGTATAATTCTGATTATTCCGTAGCCAGACCTATCCCTAATGCTATCAATTACGGCGGCAGCGGTGATGGGTCCGCCGCAATGTGGAGGGAGTACGCCATCGGAAGCAGTCACACCGGTGTGTTCAATGCCGCGATCGGTGACGGGTCGGTGGCGACTATCAGTAAAACGATTTCTTCCAGAATTCTTAACTGCCTGATTGATACCAAAGACGCTAACGCGGTTTCCCTGCCGTAAGTTACAACATTGATTAACCTGTTCATTGATGCCGGAAACATCAATGGACTTTTCATTTTGGAGAAATAAATCGAATGAGACATTTATTGATTCTGTCATCAGGATTATTTCTGATGCTGTTGATTTCCGGCTGCGGTTCCGGTCAGGTCAAAGGAGCCGGAACGGTGAAATACGACACCGGCGAGCCGGTTCCGTTTGGGATGGTTATTTTTTCCACCGACACAAACCAGTACACCGGTGAAATCAAAGACGGCGTTTTTTCTCTCGGAGGGATTCGTCCCGGAGACGGTCTGCCGCCCGGAAATTATCAGGTAAC
>JAISQK010000025.1 GCA_031274255.1 Planctomycetaceae bacterium
CGTGTTTTGGCGAGGACGAAATGCAGGAGTTTGGGAAAAGATTCACGACGCGTTGTGTCGTTTTGTGCGTAAAACCCAAGGGAAAAAGCCGACTCCTTCGGTCGGAATCCTCGACAGTCCATCGGCAGAAATCACGGAAGTCGGTGGAGAGGAACGCGGTTACGATGCCGGTAAAAAAGGGAAGGGCCGTAAACGCCGCATCCTGGTCGATACGTTGGGTTATTTGGTACTCCAAACAAAAAACTCTGATGGTGATCGTTGTTCCTGCGGCAAACATTCAGGATGATGACGGTGCCAAACTTGTTTTGAACGCTATTAGAGATCAGTTCTAACGTTTGAAAGTAATTTTCGCGGACAGTGCCTACGGAAAAATGGGCTTGCCCGATTGGGTGAAACAATGTTTCGGCTGGATTTTACAAACGGTGCTCAGGCCGGTTGGCGTGAAAGGTTTTGTGGTCTTGCCGAAACGTTGGATTGTCGAACGGACGTTCGCGTGGATTTCAAAATATCGACGCCACTCGAAAGATTACGAGCGAAATCCCCTGTCCGGCAAAGCCATGATTCCCATCGCCATGACCGCCAGAATGCTCAAATACCTCCAACATCGAAAAGGATACTTTTGAAGACTTATTCTCAGTCCGATGGGAGACGCCGGGAAATACGCGGGGAGTTGTTCCGGTACGACCGATTCCAACGGGAAAGCCTTTCTGAGGACTTACGGTCAGGCGGGTGTTCCGACCGGCCAATATAAAGTATTGATTTCCAAACTTCAGGACGAAGGAGGCAGAGAGGTCGAAGACGCTTTCGGCTCGAAATTGATTAAAGGAGCCAAAGTTTATGCCTATGTGGAAGCCAAGTATTCCAATAAAAATCAGACTCCTTATGAAATGGAGATCAAAGACCAAAAAGAAGTCCATACCTTGCAATGCGATGTCGGTGCGGCCATTCACCAATATCTTCGTGAGGCGGACTGAACCGGTCGCATAGCACGCTGCACCGTCGCGGCCCGCCGGAGGCATCTCTTATAAGGTCCTATGCGGGAAACGGTTCATAAGGTCACGTTGGGATAACTCTGAATGTTTTCACTGGACGTTAAAAGAAATATGAGAGAAACTTTTGCAAAAGTTTCCCTCAAACTCCCTTCAAAACTTTTGGTATTGATAAGATACCGCACAAAATTCCGGTCACGATTCGCGACGCCAACGTAGTACGTTGGATCGCACTTGCCTCCCAGTACCTTTGGTGCGGTCGGCGTCGGTTGAAAAAATCTTTCCAACTGGAGGCCGAAAGCAAGTGCGGTGAAGCAGCATGCTTCCCTCGCGTTGGTACGTTGGCCTTGGACACCGGGAAAGTTCCGGTATAATAGAATGAATCATTTCACGAAGACCACAAATCACTCTAGTAAAAGGAATAATCCAATGACATCGGAAAAATATCTTGAATCACTGTTCGGCATGCAAGGTCAGACGGCCGTCGTAATCGGCGGGGCAGGGGAACTGGGAGGAGCACTTTCCACCGGATTGGGGAATGCCGGAGCGAAAATCGTTATTGCGGATGTCGGTGAGGAAGCGTGCCGGAAGCGTGTGCAGATTCTCAAAGAAAACGGGCTTGAAGCCGTTTACTGCACTGTGGATGTGACTTCGCCGGAATCGTTGAAAAACCTGTGCAGCGAGGCTCTCAAGCTGACCGGTAAGGTTGATATGCTGATCAATTGTGCAGGAATCAATGTCGGCACACCGTTTCTCCAAGTCGATGCTTCCGCTTGGGATAAAATCCTGGCCGTCAATCTCAAAGGGACGATGCTTTCCTGTCAAGTCTTCATTGAATCCATGTTGCAAACCGGCGGCGGTTCCATTTTGAACATCGGAAGTGTCAATTCCGACAAGCCGCTTTCCCGTGTTTTTGCGTATGCGGCGTCCAAAGCGGGCGTCGTCAATCTGACGCAGAATATTGCTCAGGAATTTGCAACGCAAAACATTCGGGTCAATGCAATTTGCCCCGGTTTCTTTCCTGCGGAACAAAACCGTAAAATCCTTGATGCGGAACGTGTGGAAAATATCATGCGCGGCACCCCGATGCGCCGTTACGGCACGCCGGACGAGCTGGTCGGAGCAGCTCTGCTTTTGCTTTCGCAAAAAGCCGGAAGTTACATCACGGGAACGGCTCTGTATGTGGACGGCGGTTTTACCTGTTCATGGTTCTGAATCAGTACGAAAAGAGAGCCGGAACAGAGTCCAATTCCTTTGGAACATCAGAAGTTTTGAAAATTCCCATTGTCTCCTCAAAATCTTCTGATCTAAATCACAAGGACAGTCGAGCTGTTTTGGGACAATCACCAAAAAAGAAATCAGAATAATTATGACAAAAATCGCAATTTTGGGGGCAACCGGCTACACGGCACTTGAGTTGATAAAACTTCTTCTTCGACATCCCGGTGCGGAAATGACGGCCCTGACCAGCCGGGAAGAAACCGCTCCGGTAGGAACAGTGCATCCGTCACTAGCGGGAAAACTGTCCTTGTCACTGGAAAACCTGACACCCAAGGAAGTTGCGGCGCGAGCGGAATGCGTGTTCAGTTGTCTGCCGCATTGTGCCGGTGCCGCTGTCCTCCCGGAATTGCTGGAGGTCGGCGCTAAAGTGATTGATTTTAGTGCCGATTACCGGCTCCATTCCGCGGACACTTTCAAGGAGTGGTACCATTGCGATCATCCCGACCCGGCACGGCTCGGCAAGGTTCCGTATGGACTGCCTGAACTGTTCCGAAAGGAAATTGTTCCGGCAAACCTTGTCGCCAACCCCGGTTGTTATCCCACGACGGCGATTCTGGCACTTTCACCGCTCCTCCAAGCCGGTCTGCTCCGCACGGACGACATCATTCTTGATTCGAAAAGCGGTGTTTCCGGCGGCGGACGGAAACCGAAACTTGGGTTCCACTACCCCGAATGCAACGAAAGTATTGTTCCGTATGGAGTCGGAACGCATCGGCACACCCCGGAAATCGAACAAATCTTGTCCATCGCAGCTCAGAAACCGATTCAAGTGATTTTCACGCCGCACCTGACGCCAATGGATCGTGGAATTTTGACCGTTGCCTACACGACTCCGCTGAAAAAAGTGACACAATCAGAGATTCTTGCTCTGCTTGCGGATTTTTATAAGGATGAGCCGTTTGTACAGATTGTGGAATCGCTTCCGGCGACCAAAGATGTGGCTCACACGAATCATTGTCACATCACGGCGAGGATGGTTCGTGACCGTTTACTGCTGATTTCCGTGATTGATAACCTTGTCAAAGGAGCGTCCGGTGCGGCGGTACAGAACTTCAATCTGATGTTCGGTTATCCGGAAACGACGGCTCTGTTGTGATCATTTTTCATACAATTGTCCATACAGTTGTCATCAACAGGAGCGACACCTTGGGAAGGTCTGTCGCTGCGTCTAGGGAGTTCATGGTCCTATTTCCAAGTATTCAGGGCGTTTTCTTTTCGTAACGATTCCGTCGTATTAAGCTCAAAGGGAAAAGAATAACGACCGGCCCCCAAAGTGCTTTTTTTGAGGCGACGGAATCGTTACAAAATTTGCAGTTGATATACGATTGACGCACAAATTTCTGACAGAGAACCTTTGAAAGAAATATTATACAGGAGGTGATTTCTCTTTTCATTTTGTAAAAAACCGATATAATCATTAAAGTTGAACTTTCACATCGCTCCGTAACAGGGGGGATGGAAGGTTTGCTCTCTACAAAACAGTACACCTATTCAAACAGGAAATTTCCACCGGTTTGAATGCCAGATATAATCAGACTTTGTTGACAAAGGAACTCATCATGAAACTCGTCTGTGAACGCGAAAAATTCCTTCATCCTTTTCAGCTTGCCGCGGCGGTTGTGTCGGTACGCGATGTCAAGCCGGTGATGCAAAACGTCAAAATCAAGGCCGCTGCCGATAAAGTGACGCTCATGGCCACCGACTCCGAGATCGGAATTCGCGTTGAGATTCCCGGTATCGAAGTTCAGCAGGCGGGCGAAGCGATCATTCCTACGCGGCGAATGAAGATGATCCTTCAGGAATGCAATGACAAAATGCTCAATATTGAGGCGGATTCTTCCCAGATGATCGTTTCGACGGAAAAAAGCCGTTTTCAGCTTGCCACCTTCGGAGCCGAGGAGTTCCCGGATGTGATTCCGTTTGAGGAAGTCAGTTATCATCGGATTTCCGCCGGTACGTTTCGGGAACTGATCCGCCGGACCGTTTTCGCCACCGATACCGAAAGTACCCGGTATGCTTTGGGAGGCGTTTTAATGGAAATGGTCGGTGAAAATATCCTCGGGGTCGCGACAGACGGACGCCGCATGGCATTTCAGACGATTTGCGGGGAATCGGTGGGGGAACATTCGACGGAAAACAGTGCCATTTTTCCGCCGAAGGCCCTGCAGCTCATGGAACGGGCGGTGACGGATTCGGACACGCTTAATATCAATATCAACACGAACCGTGCGATTCTTTCCGCCGGCACGACGGTGATTTTTACGCGACTCATTGAAGGCCGGTTTCCCCGTTGGCGGAACATCATCCCCGACACGCAGGGAAAACGCTGTGTTATCATTAACGTGGCGTCGCTTTATCCGGCGGTTCGGCAGGCGGCCATTGTGATTTCCGAAAAACAGCCGGGAGTCATTTTTCGTTTCGCGGACGGCAAACTCACTTTACAGGCACAGGGTGCGGAAATCGGCGAGTCCGTGGTGGAAATTCCGATAGCGTATGACGATTCACCGATTGAAGTCAAGTTTGATCCGGGATTCATGAGCGACTTTTTGAAAGTCTTGCCGTCGGAAACGGCACTGCAACTGTATATTCAGGAGGAGAGTCCGCTGGTCTGCAAAACGGAAGACGGATTTGTTTATGTCTTGATGCCGATCACGTGATTTTGTCTTTTGTCCTCCAATGGTGTTGTTCCGGCAGCGTGGCACGCTGCACCGCAGCCGGGAAGCCCCGACGCCAACGCAAGGGCGTTGGATCCCAATAGGCTCACGCTCACTTCGTTCGGTTCGCTTTCCGGTAGAATATCTTTTCCAACCGCTTGCGATGTGCGGTGAAGCGGCACGCTTCCCAGTGAGCAATGCGAACGGGTTATTGGTTCGGGACGGCAGTCCCATCCGGGATGCAACGCCCGTGCGTTGCCCGCCGGAGGCATCCCTGTGACACCAACGCATTCATTATAACAAATCTTTCCGGTATGGAAAACTCAGCTCATTTTGAGTCCAATTCCAAAACGAAATGATTCTTTCCGCCTTTTTCCACTTGAACGTGAAAGAGCGGTTTGGCTTTGTCGCGGTACTTTTGCGGAATCAACGATTTTATCTTCGTTATCGACGATTGTACTGGCTGTGCCGCCATCGGATCACCGGATTCCTCTTTTATCGGATTGCCGGCAACATCAACCGCGATTGTCTTATCGACAAACACATCGTATTCGCCGGTCATTGCTCCGTTTTTTGT
>JAISQK010000026.1 GCA_031274255.1 Planctomycetaceae bacterium
TGAACAACAATCACCATCAGAGTTTTTTGTTTGGAGTACCAAGTAACCCAACGTATCGACCAGGATGCGGCGTTTGCGACCCTTCCCTTTTTTACCGGCATCGTAACCGCGTTCCTCTCCACCGACCTCCGTGGTTTCTTCCGATTGACTGTCGAGGATTCCGACCGAAGGAGTCGGCTTTTTCCCTTGGGGTTTACGCACAAAACGACACAACGCGTCATGAATCTTTTCCCAAACTCCTGCATTGTGTCCTCGCCAAAACACGGTGTCAACGGTTTTCCATTTGGGAAAACTTCGCGGCAAATGACGCCGTTGACATCCGGTACGAACCAAATAAAACAACGCATTAATCACTTGTCGACGATCAATCGGCTTGCGGCCTTTTTTGTGTTTCGGCAACAATTCTTCGATGATTCGCCATTGTTTTTCCGTCAGGTCTGTGTTATAATTCCTTCTCACTTGCATGTTATGGCCTCTCCGTGGATAAGGTGACTACTCCTCAAAAACGGAAGCATAACATGCTTTCTTCAATCAAGGCAATACCAATCGGAAACATAATGCACTCATTCAAATAACTTTTGAAGACATATTCTCAGACGCCGCCGTTTTTAATTTCCTCTTTCACCCGTTCGGGAATATCCAGCGTCATTTGGTTTGAGGATTCCGTCACCTCAATTTCTAGCGGCGTGGTTCCCGGTTCGTCATATTTCACGGGAATAATGCGGAAAACTTTTTGTTCCGTGATCTTCAGACCGGGATTTTGAGCCCGTTCGATATCCGACGGCGGGGCGTCTCCTTCAATAAGGTCTTTATGGACGCAAACCTTGTACTGACCTGCGGGGACCCCTTTGTATTCGCCGTGAGTCCGGATGACCGCGTTCCCTTTGGCATCGGTTTTTGAGCCGCTGACCCAACGGTTGGCAGAGTTCAACGGCGACAACCGGACATCCGCATCCGCAAGCGGCTGTCCCTCAAGGGTGACGGTGATCGTGACCGGAATCAATTTCGGCATTCCGTCCGGCAATTTTTGACCGCAGCCGAACACAAACAACAGACAAAACAGTACGGGAAATCGTTTCATGATTGATCCTGTAAAAAAGTATAAAGTGTAGAAAAAAAGTGTAAAAGATACGGCACGACAAGCCGGTATCGGTGACACCGGCTTTTACGCGGACATTCAAAAATTACGGCATGGATTTGCTTTCTCCGCCGTCCGGAGTTCCCATCGCTCCCCAGACGCCGTAAGGACTCGCCCCGGACATCGGACGCGGACTGCTGAGTGTGCCGCAATCAATGGTGTCGCTGACAAACCGGCATGATCCGTCCAGTAAAGCCGCATTCACACCGCCGGTATGATTGGAACTTGCGGAATAAATTCCTGTTCCCCAACCGCTTGCGCCGGAATTATATTGACAACTGGGGGCATTCGGCGGCAGAACGGTGTGAAAACGGCTCGACGGCGCACGTCCGTCAAAATAAAACGCACCGCGCCAAGTGTCTGCACCGGAGGAAAGCTGCTTACGGTCGGTGGCGGAAGGACCGTTCGTCAAACAGACATCCGCTCTGGCATAAACGGCAAAGCCGGACGCTCCGGTCGCTTCCAGATTGCTCAAAACAGCGACACCCCCTTTGAGGTCTCTGCTGACTGTCTCCCATGTATTCCCGCGAGTCACCGTGACGCTTTCGCTTACGGCGGCAGTATTGCTTGTTCCGTCAATACAAGTGGCAAAGCTGTGCCAGTAACTTTGAAAAAACAATCCGCGGCTTTGCGGCTGTTTATTGGGAGCATTCTTGTAAGAATTGTGGTACCATGCCGCGTCAATTTTTGCCGTTCCGTCCCCCATGCTGTACATGATGTTCGTTTTAGCCTTGTTCTCGTAGATAGGCGTGGCGGATGTTCCGTCACTCGGACAAAGAAGCGTTGTGATGTTTCCTGTAAGAGCCGGGTCGGTACCATTTACGAGTATCCATGTATCGGTACTTGTTGTCGCCAGTCGATAAATCGCATCGTACCGGGCTTGCTGCTCCATGAAAGGCAAAAGAGCAATCGTTGTGCTCGGCGGAGCATATCCTTTCGTTTCCCCCGTTGCGTTGTCCGACAAATTGAGAACCCCGACCCACCAACCGCCTGCCGGCAGCTTGTTGTGAATGTCGTGATAGTTGTGCAAACCAAGACCGATTTGCTTCATGTTGTTGGAACACTGCATCCGCCTTGCGGCTTTGCGGGCGGCCTGAACGGCTGGCAAAAGAAGAGCAATCAGGATACCGATGATTGCAATCACCACAAGAAGCTCCACCAGGGTGAAAGCCGTCTTAGAACGACACAGACAGCCCCCCCCCCCCTATTTTAACATTTTCTAACAGTTTTTTCATAAAAACCTCTCTTCACAAAGTCAATTTGATTGTAAAATCGTAACATCAGAGATTCATATTAATCAAAAGAGAAAGAAAAGTCAAGAGGCGATCCGGAGAAAAAGTGAAATCTTTAAAATTTTCCACTTAATTCGGAGAGAGTGGATTCAGGACACCAAAAAGAAACGCAGACAGTCACGGTACAAAATCCCGGGATTTTCGGAACATCCGGCAATCCCCAATACAAAACACAACCGCGTACTCTGTCATCACATGATCCCAGAGTACCGGTTTCGAATCAACAAAAATTTGGGGGAAGACCTGCTGAAATCACATTCCGGCGAGTCTTTCTATCAGGTCGACAGCGCGGCAGCTGTATCCCCATTCATTATCGTACCACGACAGAACTTTCACCATGTTGTCACCGACGACGCGGGTCCATTCGGGAACGAAAATCGAACTGTGACTGTCGCCGACAATATCGGAGAGAACAAGCGGGTCTTCGTTGTAATCGAGAATCCCTTTAAGTTTGCCGGTTGCGGCTTCTTTCATGGCGGCGTTGACGGCGTCCGGGGTCACCGGTTTGGCGGTTTCGACAACGAGGTCCACGACCGAACCGGTCGGAGTCGGAACGCGGAGTGAAAAACCGGTCAGTTTTCCTTTGACTTCAGGAATCACGAGACCGACGGCTTCGGCGGCACCGGTGGTGGTCGGAATCATGTTAATCGCCGCAGCACGGCCGCGGTAGATGTTCTTGTAAGGAATATCGAGGACAACCTGATCGTTGGTGTAGGAGTGAACCGTCGTCATCAAGCCTTTGACGATTCCGAATTTTTCGAGAAGCACTTTGGTGACCGGAGCAAGACAGTTGGTTGTGCAACTGGCGTTCGAGACACAGTGCATGTCTTTGGTCAGTTTGTCCTCGTTGACCCCGAGAACACAGGTGAACACCTTGTCCCCTTTGGCCGGAGCACTGATCACGACTTTGCGGGCACCGGCGTCAAGATGGCTGTCATAACCCGGTTTGTCGTCGGTTTTTTGGGTGGTGAAGCGTCCGGTACTTTCGAGCACGATTTCCGCTCCCAACGCTTTCCACGGCAGTTTGGCGGGATCGGTTTCTTTGGTGACGGTGATCTTTTTCCCGTTAACGATCAGACTGCTTTCATCGTAGCTGACCTCTCCGCCCTTGAAGCGGCGATGGGTCGAATCGTATTTAAGCAAGGTGGCGAGGGTTTGGGTGTCCGTCAAATCATTGATTGCCACAACATCAAACGTGTCAGGACGTTCCGACATACGGCGGAACACAAGACGGCCGATACGACCGAAACCATTGATTGCAACTTTAATAGCCATGAGCAAAATCTCCTAATTTAATTCTTTTGATCAAGAGGGAGTAACAAGGGTCACAATGAGTCTCCATCGTGAGACACAGTACAAATTTTAATTCTTTCCGCCGGTCTGACAATGGGGAGGGGCAACATGCTGTTACAGCCGGGAAGCCCCGGCACCAACGTAGCACGTTGGATCGCACTTGCCTCCCAGTCTCTTCGAGACGGTCGGCGTTCATTGTCACCCTTTTTCCGTTGTTCTGCTCACCAATATCAGCGACGAACAGGAGCGGGTTATTGTTTCGAAAAAAGTTTTATCCAATAAACCGCAAAAAATCAACCTTTGGCGGAATGTTGTGAAAAATAACACAGACTCATCATTCCGCGTTAACCGAGTCATTTTCCATTCTTGCAATCAAGCCGGATTTTTCCGTTCGCCGGACGAATACGGAAAACATAGTCCTTATTATTTTCTGCCGGTTTTTCAAACGAACCTTCCAATATTTTCACGGTATATTCAAAGCCGTCAAACTTCGCCTGAATTTTTTGGTTTTCGATTGACACGAACGGTAATTTGATACCGCTTGCCGTTTTCAATTCCAATCCCCAGACACATTCTTTGCCGGAATTGATAACTTCAAACGAATCTTCACGGAAAATGATACGGAACGATTCGCCCGCTTGTGTCGCGGTTTCAATCTGCAAGGCATCATTGCCGATTTTCGTTACAACAGGATTTCCCAGCGGCAAATCTCTTGATTTTCCGGTGTCATCCGGTTGTACAATCCGCAGCCCCGCCGGATTTTCCGGTTGACTCCAAACGCAGCCGTCCACAACCGGCAACGTATTGTAGATACATTGTGTTGTGTTCCCGCCTTGTCGAGATAAGCCGACTGAAACCGTTCGTCGAATAAATGAATGTCCCGAAAACGAAACGTCTCATTCTTCCAAAGCAGATTCGCACGGTAAAACCGGCTGTTAAACCAAACGGTTTTGTGTCCGTTATTTTGAACATCGGAAAGTACGCTGAATGCCGTCGGAGGAGTGACCGGAAATTGTTGCCGAAACC
>JAISQK010000086.1 GCA_031274255.1 Planctomycetaceae bacterium
CCCCGACGCGCACCCAGTGACGGTCCGCCCGGCGTCAAAACAGTTTGGCGGGGTCTACAGAAGTTCTACACCCTCTACGACTATAGGGAAATGTTCGATTTTATGGGTCAAGTTTAGCTCTTCGGGGGGCGAAAAAGAAAAAAGGTGAGTGGTTAAGAAAAGCCGGTACACAACCAAGAATCGTGCAGACGCCCGTTTCAGAATATTTTTGGCCCCCCGCTGCGTCGCCGACAACAGGCCACTCACCGATTACAATTGCAAAATCATCTTGCGACCATCTTACAAGGTGTTCCCTAAATGTCAATAACTACTAAAGTTATGACTATTGTTTCACAAAATCCCATCACGCAGGGGATTTATTATCCCTTGCACAAATGGCCAAGGCGGGACTCGAACCCGCACGCCCTTTACGGACAGGGGATTTTAAATCCCCTGCGTCTGCCATTCCGCCACTCGGCCGACAATGATACGCGATAATGAATTAGGTATCACATTTTCCGCTATCTCTTTTTTACTCTTCACCTAAAAAACAGGAAGCTCAATTATAACTGCCCCTTCCTATAGAATATAGGATTAGCGATCCAAGAATATCAACACAAAACAGCTATCTGCAACAAGACTGAAAAATCATGACCTTTTCAATACTCAAGATTGATAAAAATGGGCGTGCTTGGAGTCGAACCAAGGACCTCGTCGTTATCAGCGACGCGCTCTAACCAACTGAGCTACACGCCCTTATGTCAAAGGCATAAAATTCACAGAACAGACAGCCAATCAGCCGAAATCAATTGTCCATCACTATTTCTCACAAATGACCTTATAATTTTACTTCATCCTTTGAACTTAACAAGGTGGGGAATGGAGAAATTTTTTCGCATTTTTACGAGTACGATATTCTATTGTGATGGAATCAACTTCTTTATTACAATTTTTGTGATTTTTCTTTTCTTTTTATAAAATACAACCTATTTTTACAAGATTACACATCTTTTCCAGATGAAAGTCAGGAAGTTTGTAATCTTTATGAGTATTATCGGTACAACAATGAAAAATTGCAGGATAAGAGGGGCGACCGAATGAGTGATCTGTCCTTGGTTTATGAGTTTGTCCAGGAAGCGCGTGAATATATTGACGAAGTGGAACCGACGCTGATCGAAATCTACAATGACAGTGATGCGTTGGGAGCCATTGACCCGGAACTGATCAATTCCGTTTTCCGGCTTTTCCATTCCATGAAAGGAAGTGCCGGCTTTCTCGCATTGACAACCATCGCCTCCGTAACACATGAGGCGGAAACCCTGTTGGACAAAATCCGTAACGGGAAAATTCACCTGACCGTCGAAATGACGGAGACGCTTTGTAAAACGCTCGACCTGTTCAGGACAATGCTTGATCACATCGCGGAAACAGGAAACGATCACGGGTTTGATACGGAAGCGGCGGCGTTGATCGAAAATCTGAAAACTCATTATAGCGGCACTGCACCGTCATCGAAAAAAGCGGACTCCGAACCGGCGGCTTCTGCCCCGAAAACGGCGGCACCCGCCGAAAAAACACAGGAATCACCCCCTGAAACTCCGGCGGAAGTGAAAAAATCCGTACCTGCGGAATCTCCAACACCGGAACCGACCGTCAGTAATGTGCAGATTTCCCCGGAATTACGGCTCGGTTTTGTTCAGGAAGGCAATGAACAAATTGACGGAATCGAACAGGCACTTCTCCGCGCTTTGGAGGACAAAACGGAAAGTGCCGACGAAAATCTGAAAGAAGCATTCCGTTTCATTCATAGTTTCAAAGGGAACTGCGGGTTCATGGGGTTTGTCGATTTGGAGCATCTCAGCCACACGATGGAAACCTATATGGACTTGCTCCATAGCGGCACGCTTCCGCAAACGGATGATAACGTCAGCGTCATGCTGAAATTGCTGGATGTACTCCGCGAAGGGGTCGGCTCGATTGAAGCGGGCGGTTCCGGCAACATCAAAGGGTGTGACCTTTACGTGAGTATGCTCAGTGACATCATGGGAACACAGGAAAAACCGCCCTCTGAAGAATCCGCCTCGGCACCGCCTGCGGAAAGTATGCCGGAAAACGCGCCGCCCGTCGAAGCGGTGCAGGAAGCGAAAGAAGAAACGGATCTGAAATCACAAGCCGTTCCGCCGGTCTCAACTGGCAACACGGCCACGCCAAAACCCGCCGCTTCTCCGGCGGCGGCAAAAGTCATCAAACAGGACATTCGTGTCGATCTGCATAAACTCGACGCTCTCATCAACCTGATCGGAGAACTTGTGATCGCCGAGTCCATGGTGACACGGTGTCCGGCGGTTTCGCATGTGGAAGACGATTATTACAACCGCGCAAAGCATCAATTGCGGCGGATCTGCGACGACCTGAAAGATGTGGCCATGTCGGTCCGCATGATTCCCTTGTCGGCGACATTTCGGAAAATGGTGCGTCTTGTGCATGATTTGGCGACAAAGTCAGGAAAGAAAATCAAGTTGAATCTCGTGGGCGAAGAGACGGAAGTGGACAAAACGGTGATTGAACAGATAGCCGATCCGCTGGTCCACATCGTCCGCAACAGTTGCGACCACGGAATCGAGACACCGGAAGACCGTATCGCCGCCGGGAAAAACGAGGTGGGAAATGTCACCCTGGAAGGGCGGCACGAAGGAGGGGAAGTCTGGATTCTGATTTCCGACGACGGTCACGGGCTGAACCGCGACAGAATTCTGACCAAAGCCCTGGAAAAAGGGATCGTCTCTCCCGACGCCAAAGACTGGCCGGACGAACGGATTTACAGGATCGTTTTCGAGGCGGGATTTTCGACAGCGGAAAAGATTACGGATATTTCGGGCCGCGGCGTCGGAATGGATGTGGTGCGGAAAAACATCGAAAAACTCAACGGCCGGATTGACATTCAGAGCCGTCCGGGACAAGGTTCGGTCTTCACTCTCCGGATTCCGCTCACACTGGCGATTATTGATGCTATGCTTGTCCGTGTGGGGACGGCGAAATACATGCTTCCGACACTGGCGATCCGCGAAAGTCTTGTGCCGACGAAAAAACAGGTCACCATCACTCCCGACGGCAAGGAAATCCTCCGTCTGCGTGAGGAAATGATTCCGATCATCCGTCTGTACGACATTTTCGCTCAGGAACCGCAGTCCGAACGTCTCAAGGACGGAATCCTGATTGTTGCGGAAGACGGAAGCCGCTCCTTCGCGATTTACGTGGATGAAATCATCGGTCAGCAGCAGACGGTGATTAAAGGATTGCCGGATTACATCGGGAAAGCCGACGGTTTTTCCGGATGTACCATCCTCGGAGACGGTTCCGTCAGTCTGATTATTGATGTCGGAACGATTTGTCAGAAAACGGGAACCTTTGCCGCGTCCTCCTGTGACAAAGATTCCTACTGGGAGGATGTTCATGACAGAAAAATGGACTCCCCGCATTTTCAGGGACTTTCCGCCGACTCGCTCAAGGAGATGGACGCGGAAGAGATTCCCTGGGAAATGTTCGAACAATCGGTCAACGAGGCGGTCAGTCAGGCCAATACCATGGCGTGACGCGGAGATTTCCGGATTTTCGGAAGGACAGGTGACAAACATGACAGATACGATGAAGACAGATATTGTTAATGCGGTTCAGGAACAGGTTCCGGCCGATCTGATGATGAAAATCTCGGATCGGGATTTTCAGGCGATTCGGGATTTGGTCTATGACAAGTTCGGCATCAATCTGACGCCCGAAAAAAAAGGGATGGTCGTCGGACGTCTTCAGAAGATTCTCAAAACGAAAGGGTTTCAGAATTTTCACGAGTATTACCTGCATCTGGTGGAAGACAAGACCGACCGTGCCATCAACGAACTGGCCAATCAGATCACGACCAATCACACGTTTTTCTACCGGGAAGCGGATCATTTCGACTTTTTCGTCAAGACGATTCTGCCGGAAATCACCGCGAGGAAGAAAAAGACGAACTCTCATGATTTGCGGATTTGGTGCGCGGCCGCTTCCAGCGGGGAGGAACCGTACACGATTGTCATGATGATGATGGAATATTTCGGTCAGGATTATCCGCACTGGGACGCCGGGCTTCTCGCCACGGACATTTCCGAAAAGGCGTTGAATCTCGCGAAACAGGGGGTTTACGAGGATTACCGCGTGAAGCCGCTGCCCAAACATCTGATCGACAAGTATTTCAAAAGGCAGCAGGAGAACTGGGTTCTCAGCGAGCGTATCAAAAAAGAGGTGACCGTCCGCCGGTTCAATCTGATGAACAAGATGCTGCCGTTTAAGAAACCGTTTGATTGCATCTGGTGCCGGAACGTGATGATCTATTTTGACCATTCGACGAAACTGGAGCTGGTGAACAAGTTTTACAATCAGACCGTTCCCGGAGGCTATCTGTTGATCGGACATTCCGAAACGATCGGCCGGGGGGAATCCAAGTGGAAGTACGTCAAACCGGCGGTTTACCGCAAGGAAGAGTAAGTCCGTCAAGTCCAATCCCTACAGCAAACATTACAAGGAACAAACAAAATGAGTGAGAAACCGATTCGCGTGATTGTCGTGGACGATTCGCTTCTGGTACGTCAGATTCTTTCGCAGGGGCTTGAACAGGACCCGGAAATCCATGTGGTGGCGACCGCTTCCGACCCTTACGCCGCCCGTGATGAAATCGCCAGACACAAGCCGGACGTCCTGACGCTGGACGTGGAAATGCCGCGGATGAACGGCGTGGAATTTCTGCAGAAGATGATGCCGCAGTGTCCGATTCCCGTGGTCATGGTGAGCAGTCTGACGGAGCGCGGCCAGAAAATCACGATGGACGCCCTTGCCGCGGGAGCCGTCGATTTCGTGGCGAAACCGAAAGCGAACATCGCCATGGGGCTCAACCAGATGATGGAGGACTTGCGGGACAAGGTCCGAGCCGCCTCCCGTGCGAATGTCTCACGTTTCAAAGTGGCCAGTTACAATCCGGTGAAAAAGGGGCAAAGTCCGGCCTCGCAGGGGAAAGTTTCCCGGCATGTCATTGCGATCGGAGCCTCGACCGGCGGAACGGAGGCGCTCAAGGAGGTTCTCACCACGTTCACGCCCGACATGCCGGGGACCGTCGTGGTTCAGCACATGCCGGCCGGTTTCACGCGGATGTTTGCGGAGCGTCTGAACTCCCTTTGCGCCGTGGAGGTCAAGGAGGCGGAGGAAGGGGACATGATCACCGACGGCAAAGTGATCATCGCCGCGGGAGGGCGTCATCTGGAGGTCGTCCGCCGCGGAACGGGGTTCGGGGTTCGTCTTTACGACGGTCCGACGGTCTGCGGACACAAGCCGTCGGTCGAGGTGATGATGACTTCCGTGTCGAAAAACGTCGGAAAGGCGGCCACCGGAGTCATGCTCACCGGAATGGGAGGGGACGGGGCGGGCGGAATGAAAGCCATGCGGAATGCCGGCGCGCGTTGCATTGCCCAGGATGAAGCGACCAGCGTGGTTTTCGGAATGCCGTGCAAAGCGTATGAAAACGGCGGCGCGGAGAAGCTTGTTCCGTTGCCGCAGATCACGCGGACCGTCAAAGGGCTTCTTCATTAGAAAGAACACCGCGGAAGCAATATTCCTTCCTGTTTGATGGAGAAGAGTATGTTATCACAGTCACCGTCGCGGATCATGCTTGGTATCGGCGAGATCGGGGCCACCGTCACTCCGGGAGGGGTGATACGCACCATGGCGTTGGGTTCCTGCGTCGCCTTACTGATCCTGGACCGCAAGACACGGTGCGTGGCGATGGATCACATTGCCTTGCCGGATTCGGCGGTTTCCCCGGACAGGGCGGAGAGTCTTCCGGGATACTTCGCCGACACCGGAGTTCCGGCTCTGCTGAAGCTGATCGAAAAGACGGCGGGCGGATATTCCAAAGGCAACCTGATTGTCAAGCTGACCGGCGGGGCGAATGTCGCCGACCCGAACAACACCTTCAACATCGGAAAGAGAAATGTTTTGGCGATTAAAAAGATTTTGTGGGGTTACGGACTGGGACCTGTGGCGGAGGATGTGGGGGGATTTCACAGTCGGACGGTGACACTGGAGCGGGATTCGGGAAAGATCATCCTTTCCTCGCCGGGACGTCCCAACTGGCAAATTTAGCAGCATGCGGACGCTGCACCCCGGATGGGCAACGTGCGGACGTTGCATCCCGACTTGCCTTCGGCCTCCAGTTGGAAAGATTTTTCCAACTGGCGGCGAACCGAACGGAGTGAGTGTGAGGGAACGTGCCGTTCCATCGCACATCGCAAGCGGTTGGAGTCGTTGTTCCTCCTGTTGATACCAGCGAGCAACGCAAGCGGGTTATTGTTCGGGACGGCAGTCCCATCCGGGATCCAACGCCCTCGCGTTGGATCCCGGAGGCATTCCTTAATATCCAGTGAAGTGAAATTAACATCCTATGGGATGAAATATGTATGAAATTGTGCTTTGATCATCCTGAATGGCCTCCTCGGAATACGTTAATCATCTCCATTTCCTGTTATGAGAATGAAATATGAAGAATCCTTTACTCCTTATGAAATTCGGTTTATGCCGCGGACGATTCGGGAATCAAGATACGGATTTCATGGAACACAATGTTATAACTCCTTTATTACTACTAAGTTATAAGGAGAATCCGGAAAGTCATAAGTTAAAGCCTGAGAGTTTTCGAGCGTCCCTTGAATGTCTTCGGGTGTACCGGGAATATCTCAGGGAATCCCTTGAATGTCTCCGGGCATACAGGGAATGCCTCAGGGAATCCCCGGAACGTCTCCTGGTGTACCGTGAATATTTCAGGGAATCCCTTGAATGTCTTCGGGTATACCGGGAATGTCTCAGGGAATCCCCGGAAATCCTCAGGGAATACCAGGAAGTACTTCTGGAATTCCAAGAAAGTCAGATGAAATTGATTCCAGGGATTAATGGGAACGATTCCATGTTGACGGAGGGAAATAAGAATGATGCGGCATAAATCAGAAGGAAGAGGGAAAGCATAAAAATGATTAGGGAAACAAATTTCGTGTTGAAAGAATGTAATACAATGAAAAATTTATCCCATAGAACTTGAAGGGGATGCCTGCTGATGAATATTGTTGTGAATAGGATGCCTCCGGTGGCCAACGCGAGGGCGTTGGATCCCGGGCCGCGAGCCGCGGCGGGCGGTTCGCCATCGGTTGGAGAAATCTTTCCCACTTGAGGCCGAAGGCAACTGCGATGGAACAGCATGTTCCCCCGTTCGCGTTGCTCACTGGAATCTGCGAACGGAACAACGTTTCCACCGGAGGCCGAAGGCAACTGCGGTGAGGCAGCATGCTTCCCCGCTCCTGTTAGTCGCTGGAGTCAACCGGCAGAACAAAAGGGAATACTGCTGGAACAATATGAAAAAGATAACAATGGAAGCCGACCGCGCAGCCGGGAGGCAAGTGCGGTGCAGCGTGCCACGCTGCCGGAACAAGAGAAAGTAGTTGGAAGACAATCCAATTGAAAACCAGGGAGTATCCCATGAAAAGAGTTGTGATAGCAGATGATTCCGCGTTGGCGAGAATGTTCATACGCCGCTGCATGGAGATTGCAGGACTTCAGGAAACGGTTTTCGTGGAAGCGTGTGACGGAAAGGACGCGCTGGCCAAACTGAAAGAGGCTCCTACCGACCTGCTCGTGACCGATCTGACGATGCCGAACATGAACGGCATTGAGCTGGTACGCCGGATTTCCGCCAGTGCGCGGCTTTCCGGAATGCCGATCCTTGTCGTGACGAGTGCCGGCAACGAGGAACAGCGTCAGCAGCTTTACGACATGGGCGCGACGAAGATCCTTTCCAAACCGATCAGTCCGCCGATGCTTGTCGAAGCGATTCAGGAGATCACCAAGCAGTCGGTCACGACCTTTGACTGAGGCGAATCCCGCTTGCACGAACCCCATTTCCCGAACCCCATTTTGAAACAACGATCCTTTAGAAAATTTCACGGAGTCCGATCCATGATGCGTAAACAGTATGCTCTTTCTTTATTCAGTGCGATTCGTGAAACGCTGGAAAACATGGCTTTTGCCGAAGTCGTGCCGTATTCCATGCTTGTCGGCGAAGACGAATTGATTGAAGAGGTTCGGAAAGGATGCGGCGGAACGGCCGCGGATTCCCCGGCGGGTTGGGGAGAGCCGGAACCTTCGGCGGAGGAAGAGGCGGAAGAAGGGGCGGAGACGGAGTCAGAGGAAATCCGGGGCCGGGAAACTTCTCCGCAAAACCTTGACGCGGAATGGATGTCTTCCGAAGACGACGCCTGGGGAGTCTCCGGGCCGGAAAGTGTCTCCGTACCGGAAAACGGTCTTTTCGGGGAAAGTCCCGCGGGAAGCGGCGTTCCGTTTTCCGGCGGAGCCTGGGAACATCCGCTTGACGCCTGGGGGGAACCGGAGACGTTGGGGGCGGAAGACCCGGAGAATGCTTTCGCGGCGAATCGCGATGTGGACTTCGATCAGTTGATCCGGCAGCAGGAAGGCTGGTGCTGGTCGTGTCTGAAACTCAACTCGGCGGAACTGGATTCCGTGTGGTTTGTCGTGCCGCAGAGTCTGCTTTTGGAGCTGGCCAAGACGATGTATGCCGGTGAAACCTTTGAAATGGATACGCCGCTCGTCCGCGACATCATCGCCGAGATTACGAACGTGATCGGCGGACGTCTGATGCTGTTGCTGGAGGATGTCATCGGCAAATTCACGCTGGAAGTGCCGAAAACCGGTTTTGGAATGCCGGATTTCTCGGAGCGGAACACGCAAAACGAAACGATTGTCTGCAAGGTTCTTGTCGACGGGGCTTATCCGGTGATGACAACGATGTGTTTTCTGCCCGACGA
>JAISQK010000148.1 GCA_031274255.1 Planctomycetaceae bacterium
ATACTTCCAAATTCCTGCGGGTCGAGCACAAGCCGCCGGATATTTCCGCGTTTCGTAATCTCCAAAACGTTTCCGGCGGAACAAATTCCGCGCCGTAACGCGATAGGAATTTCCGTCTGTTCCTGAAGAGCCGAGGCTTCATAGAAACCGTTCTCTTCATTCAGCGGGTCAATCAACATCGCGATGTTCTTCTTTTCCAAATGCGAAAGAAACGAAAGACAGTCCGAATAGTCATACTTTCCCGAGGCGTCCAGCCGCAGATCAATCCGATTGGCGAATGTGTCCAGAAGAGCGGTGATACACTTGATGTCGGAGTCGGGATTTCCCGAAAGCGGCAATGTTTGCCAGTGATAGCCCAAATGTGAAAATTCCTGTGCCGAACGGACATATTCTTCCGGTGAATTCCCGGAAAGCCTTGCAATGATCGGGATGTGATGCCGGTATTCCCCGCCATGAAAATGACAAACCGGATGCTTGAAAAGCCGTCCTATCATATCCCAACACGCCATATCGACCGCGAAACGGAGAGCTTTCGGCTGCAACTCTTCCAGATGAATCAATTCCTCCAGATCGAAAATACTCCGTCCGGAAAGGATCGGTAAAATCTGTTTGCGCCGCGGCTCGATTTCGTCCTGACGCCAGGAAACCGCCGCTTCTCCCCAGCCTTCCAGACCGTTGTGCGAGAGGAGCCTTACAAACAACGAACGGAACCCGATGTCGGCTTGCCGCGGAATTTCGACAAGATAAAATTCAATGTCATTGATAATCATTGTAATGGAATATGCGGTATAATGAGGAACACGAATTCCGCGACGAAGTGCCGCCGGATGTTCTGTTTTTTCCTTTTGAAAGATTTTTCCTGCGTTACTCAACGGCAACACCGTATCGGGTTTTCAATGTCTGACGGACTTCCGACTCACGGTCGGTTTTCCCTTTTTCCTTCCAAAGCGTGACGAGTTTTTGCAGAGCTTTGATATGTTCCGGCTGAGCTTTCGGGTACAGCAGATCCACATGAAGATAAGCCAGCAGTGCGTCATTCTTTTTTCCCGCCAGCAGCGAGATGTCCCCCAGCGTGTTGTAGGCTGCGGCGTTCAGAGAAACGTCTTCCGTTCCTGATGTTTTGATGACTTCCTCTGTCATAGTGAGTCCCTGTTCAGGATTTCCTTCTTTGGCCGCACATCGGGCGAGTCCGAGTCTGGCGTAAGACTTTTGCAGATTGGCCCTGTAAGACTTGTCTTCGGCGTTGAGAACCGCTTCGTAAGCCGCTTTGGCTTCATTGATCCGGTCGGCGGCAAGGTTGATGTCGGCAACGGCGATCCGGCCTCTCATCTGATACTCAGGCCATGACGAATCCATCAACGGCTTGTAATACCGAAGAGCCACATCGCCGGTTCCGCGGAGTACCATCAAATCCCCGATGATTTCGTTGGCGGCGATGACATGCCAGTTCTCCGGGTTCGACTTGATGAAATCAAACATCGACTTGGCGCCGGCAGTGATTTCCTTTTCCGTTTTGCCGGGATTCATGGCACTTTGTGCGGAGAGGTACGCCTTGAAAAACGCGATCTCTTCCAGAATATATTTCCGTGTGATACCGGTTGTGTCGATTTTTTCAAGTGTCTGTGCGGCGGTATCGAAGTTGCCGGTCTGAATGGCGAGCCGGACACTGGAAAGTGCCGCCGGTTCCTCGTCAAAGCGGATGGAATCAATTTCATTGACGCTGATCCCGCGTTCCTGCGAGGCACGGTCAACCAGTGTCACGACCGTCGGGGACATGCCGGTGATGGTTCCCTGCTGCGACCGCGTGGTCACCGCATTCGCATCATAGAGGGAATCCCCTTCTTTCCGGTAAACACTGACCGTATCCGCCGCAGTCACAATACCGTTGACAAGCATCATTGCCGCGAAAAACATTCTTCTCCGGTATGATTTCAACATATTCCACCTCATCTCTATGAAAATTTTCACCATTCCGGTATTATTGTCTATTAGACTGCGTCCGGATTTGAGCCCACTCAACTCTCCGCTATTATACCATAATCCGGCATTGTTTTGAGTACACCTTTAGGATTTTTCAGGATATTCCGGCTTTATGTTCCGCAAACTCTTGGCCTTGTTAAAAAACCAATTCACCACGGCGGCCAATCTGCTGTGTCCGCCGTTTTGCGTGTTTTGTGAAGAAATGCTCGACGGCGCCGGAGACGGGATTTTCCTGTGTGGAAATTGTCAGAAAAAATTCACCATGCCGGCACAAAGATTTTGTGTCCGATGCGGAAGTTCCATCACCCCGCCGCCGATGGAACCGGTACTGCCGTACTGCGTGAAGTGTCAGACGCTGGATTTTGCGTTTTCACGGGTCATTGTTTTGGGAGAGTACGGCTTTGAACTTCGGGAAGCGATCCTGAAAATGAAGACCGACAAACCGGGACATCTGGCTGTCAATATGGCGAAACTCTTCATCCGGGAACGCCGCGAACAAATACTTCAGGCGGACGCGGATCTTGTGGTTCCCGTACCGATGCACTTTTTACGCCGGTTTCAGCGGGGCGTGAACAGTCCGGTCCTTTTCGCACAGGAACTGGCGGAAGTGTTCCGTATTCCGCCGGGTGTCTCGTGTGTCACGCGGAACCGTTACACCAAACCGCAGTTCCGTTTGAATGCCGACCAGCGGCGCCGTAATGTCCGCGGTGCTTTCACGTGCCGTTACCGTCCGGATAAAATCCGGGGAAAGAAAATTCTCCTGGTGGATGACATCATAACCACCCGATCCACATGCCATGAAATTGCAACCGTTTTGCGTGCTGCCGGAGCGAAGTCTGTGACCGTTGCGGTACT
Organism: Planctomycetaceae bacterium; assembly: GCA_031274255.1. Taxonomy (GTDB): domain Bacteria; phylum Planctomycetota; class Planctomycetia; order Pirellulales; family Thermoguttaceae; genus WRMR01. The sequence goes on from JAISQK010000148.1 coordinate 2,836, forward strand.
GGCCAGTGCCGAAGGTAAGACATTCCTCAAAAAAACCGTAAAAAACGCATAACCTGTAACACATGCCGAACGGCAGCATCGGTATTCTCAGCGGGAACGGAGTTCTTCATAAAATTCCAGATAACGGGCGGCACTCTGTTTCCACGACCAGTCTTGCGACATGCCGGTTTTGACGAGTTGTTTCCAGATTCCCGGAGTCTCCCGATAACAAATCAACGCCTGTTCAATCGCCCAATTCAAGCCGGAATGATCCGCGTCTTTGAAGCTGAAACCGTTGGCGGTTCCTTTTTCGAAAGTCTCGGTGTTCAGCCCGACCACGGTGTCCACAAGACCGCCGGTCTCGCGCACAATCGGCACGGTTCCGTAAATCAGGCTGTACATTTGATTCAAGCCGCACGGTTCATAACGGCTCGGCATCAGAAACATGTCGGCTCCGGCTTCAATCCGATGCGCCACGGCGTCCGAAAAACTGAGCTTCACCGCGACATTTTGCGGGTAACTCGCGGCTAACTCCTCAATACGCTGCTCCAGTTTCGGGTCGCCTGTTCCCAAAATGACCCACTGAACATTGTGCTCCTCGACCCATCGGGGAATCACATCAATGACAAGATCAAGCCCTTTCTGGAACGCCAGCCGCCCGACAATTCCGACCAGCGGCGTTTCCGCGTTGACAGGAAGCTGCATTTCTTCCTGGAGAGCCTGTTTGCAGACCGGTTTGTTCTCAAAAACCGTTTCTGTGTTGTAAACGGCGGCAAGATTCGGGTCTGCGGCCGGATTCCAATGGTCGGTGTCAACACCGTTGAGGATGCCTCGCAGATCTTTCCGGCGGTGCCGCAATACTCCTTCAAGACCGCAGCTATACTCCGGGGAAAGGATCTCCTGAGCATAACGCGGACTGACCGTTGTCAAACCGTCCGCGAACATCATACCGGTTTTCAACAGGTTCAACTTGCCGAAAAACTCCATTTTGTCATAGGTGAAGTACTTCCAGTCCAAACCTGTCAGGCACATGTCCCAGTGCCAAAAGACGCCCTGATACGCCAGATTATGAATTGTGTGTACCGATGTGATCTTTTTGTATCTGGGAGACTCCTTGTAAACCGCCTCAAGATAAGCGGGAATCAGACCTGTCTGCCAGTCATTGGTGTGCAAAACGTCGATTTCGAGACTCAAAAGACGGATCGTTTCCAGCACCGCCCGTGAAAAAAAGACAAAACGTTCACAATTGTCGGTATAATCCGTTCCGTTTTGGTTGTAAAGTCCGTCACGGTCGTAATACTGATCCTGAAGGATTAAATAGACCGGCACATCGGAATCCGTCAAACGGCTCTCCAAAAGACTGCCGTACACTGTCTTATTCCAAACCGGAATACTGAAATCGATCCCGACCGGACGAATCGCCTGCCCTGATCGGAGTGCCTGTTTGTACGCAGGCATAACGACAACCGGTTGATGTCCGAGCTGACTCAGAGCTCTCGGTAAAGAGCTGCTGACATCAGCCAAACCGCCAGTTTTTGCAAAGGGAACCGCCTCACTTGTTGCAAAGAGAATATTCACGAACGAACTCCAGCCAATAATACGTTACGAAACCACGAGATCACAATAAATAGTTTACTACGCTAATGTAGTTTAGCACCCAAAAGTTAATAATAATTATTTCTTTTGTTATTTTTATCCAAAATATCCATTTTCGCAAGGGATGGTTAGAGGTATTGTGTGAATTTTATCGATTCCGATTGGAAACAGATTAGTTTTTTCATAATTACCTGAAGAAATTCCCTCTAATTTTCCAATAACTGCACTACTTTTTAATGTGAGATTCCTCCAAAATGGTTAGAAAATAGAAAATGAAAAGAAATATCAAAAGTAGGGATAATAAGAAATGACTGCAAGTATTGATGATTTTTCCAGACGGTTGGCTCACGGAAACAAAAAGATCACTTTTGTTTTTACAGAGGATTTTTTCAACATTGATGGGAAACACGGAATTAACACATCAAAATTCATCCAGCTCCGTAATACGATCAAAAATGTCGGACATCGCCGCGGAATGCGGGGAGCAATTCTTGCCGGCGGAAATGAAGAAGCTTTTTTTGATGTGGATGTTGTGATTGTCCGGGCAAACAACACCTGTTTTTCCACATCTTTTAAAGAACTTGCCGAAGGACCGTTCGGCTATGCCGCCGTGATTGCCGGTTACGGTGAGGAAATGGTTGATGCGGAAAAGGCGAGACTCCAAATTGATATGTTTTATGCGGAAAAAAAGGAACTCACGCAAACGGTAACACAAATGCTCAACGAACGGAAAAACCGTCAGATTGTTTTGGTCGCGGAGAAACCGGCGGATTTGAAACGTCCGAGTTTCGAGCCGATCCGTAATTTGCGAAATCGTCTGTACACAATTCTAATCAGCCCCGACAAAGGCCCCATCGTCGATTGTCAGGTGAACGCACTTTACCAAGAAGGGAACAGCAACACGCTCGTCTCACTCTTGAACCATTTTTGCGTGAAATACTGAACGGCTGGAGATTTTTTCAACAGAATTAGCTTTATTACGCCCTTGCATCCTCTCCAGCCTTTATTTTTTACCGACAATCAGATGCTGGTATTGGTGATGTCGTCGTCGGTCCCGCTGATTCCATCCGGTCCGCAAGACCAAAGATCAAAGGAGTCATCACCTTGACTTCCGGGATATTGATATTGGAACGGATGATCCCAAGGATCAAGCGGAACGGAATTTCCCTTGACCAACTTTATCCATTTATCCGGGTTTGATATACTGGACGGACAATTGACCAACGCATCAAGCCCTTCCGCCGTATTAGGAAATGCACCGACATTCACCTGATACAGCTCAATGGATTTTACCAAATTCTGAACACCTATCTTAGCTTTCTGGATGTCAGCCTGTTGACGGACTCCAACAAACGTTCCGACACCAAGTGCCGCAATCGACACCATAATCACCAGAACCAACATGATCTCAACGAGCGTAAAGCCGCGGCGTTTGTTTTGTTTTTTGTTCGTTTTCATCTTTTTGTCTCCTTTATTTTTTGCTATCTTCCCTGTAAAGTTTCCACACATCTAATCTTCTGACTTTCGTCATCCTGACAATTGTCAACCCATTGCTTCCACTCATTAAGAAACACATTGTTCAGGAAAAAGTTTCGGAAAAAGTTTTTTGACCCGGCGGAAAATAAAAATTCAGACATTGGAATTGCCTGATCTTACACAATTTTCTCCATCATCTGAACCAGCTCTTTCACCGCATTGACACTTTTCTCAAAAGCGTCACGCTCTTCGGAATTCAGGTCCATTTCAATGATTTTTTGCACTCCGCCATGTCCGAGAATCACCGGTACGCCGATGAAATATCCGCCGACATTGTACTCTTTGTCACAGAAAACCGCACATGGAATCAAACGCCGCTTGTCCCGAACAATCGCTTCGACCATTTGAGCCGCCGCCGCCGCCGGAGCATAGTAGGCACTGCCGGTTTTCAGGAGTTTGACAATTTCACCGCCCCCCTCCCGTGTTCTGGCAACGAGTTCCATCAATCTCTCCTTACCGATCAACTTTGTAACGGGAATCCCTCCCGCCGAGGCACAGCTCAGCAGCGGCACCATCGTATCACCATGTCCGCCGAGAAGCATTGCGTTCGTATCTTCAACACTGACACCGAGTTCCATCGCCAGGAAGGTTCGGAACCGTGCCGTGTCGAGCACTCCGGCCTGGCCGATCACCCGTTCTCGTGGAAAACCGGTGACTTGCATTGTCCGCTGAGCCATTGCGTCAAGAGGATTGCATACCACAATGACGACCGCGTTCGGACTTGTCCGCTTAATTTGCTCCGAAACCGCCGTCACTATTTTTGTATTGATTGAGAGCAAATCATCACGGCTCATACCGGGTTTTCGCGGAACTCCCGCCGTGATGACCACAACATCACTGTCCGCGGTATCGTCATAATTTGTTGTGCCGGTGATAGTTGCGTCGTACATCATGATCGGGGACGCCTCCGCCAAATCCAGCGATTTTCCCTGCGGCATGGTACCGGTTTCGGGAATGTCGAGCAAAACGATGTCTCCCAACTCCGCCGCCGCGCACCAGTGAGCCGTTGTCGCGCCGACATTTCCCGTACCGATAATCGAAGTTTTTGCCCGTTTCATAGATTTTTCTTTTCGTTAGGAGGATTCAGGAAGGATGCCGCTAATCAACTTACAAAACATATTTCCAAATCGGAATCCCATTGTACCAGAAAGAATTTCTACCGCTACGACAGCCGCCACATTTTGGCACATCCCATGAGATCGTAATGCCGTGCCAAGCAATTTTTGTGTCAAACGGTTAAGTTTCTTTGGCGGGATGACTGATATTATAAAGAATTTTGAGCAGAATCCTTTGTTCCAATGCAGGATCGCGTCCAAGCGAAATCCAACCTTGTGAGACAGATGTTCCTGACTGCATTTCCGTGATGGGTTTGATGGTGGAATCGTTGTAAAAGTTTGCAGAACCAGTGATTGCGCGGAGCGGCCGTTGCAGGTCTTCGATCTCACGATAGACGGCCACGGAAACGGAAAAGCCGCCGTTTTCCGGTATGACCCGAATGACGGCTTTTCGCTGAATCGTCTGAAAGGTGGACTCCATACGGTCGTAGGATGTCACGGAATCTTTGTACCAAGGTTCGAGATAAGTCGCAGCTATTAAAGGTTTTGTGTCAATTCGTCCTTCCGTCAGCACATTTCCGTAAATTCGTACCGGCTCCTCACGTTCGATTTCAAAATAGTCGTCCGCCGCATCAACCACACGATCCCATACATAATTGGAATCTGTATTGACAATAAAAATCGGATTCGGCGGAGTCGGAGCCTGCAAACCAATCGTTTCGGCCAACGGATCGCTGATACACCCTTGTACGCTAATCAGCAATAATCCAATAGATAAAAACACGCTCATTTTTGCGGTATTATTGATTTTTGCACACTGCATTTTTACGTCTTTCCATTTCCGGTGAATAAAAGGAGAGTATCACAAAAAGGAAAGATTTCTGCAAGAGGAATTTCAGGCAAAACTCACCGTTTTATTATCGTTTCAATAATCTGATCGACGCGGTGCTTGATTTTTTCGTCTTCAATCAATACCGGCGCGTGATGCGGTTTGATTCTCGCATCAATAACGATTGAGCCGCGGCATCCCCAATGTTTGTCCCGCGTGAATGCCGCAATACCGGAAATGTCTGTTGCCGGGTCGGAACGTGTGAATGTCACCCAGAGGAAATTCCTGAGCGATTTCACCGTAAAATCCGCGTCATCCGTCAGAACAATGAGCGAAAATTGATTGATGGAATCCTTTTCCGTATAAAAATCGACAAAATTCTCCAAAGCGGTGTTTCCTGCCTGAACAACGAGAACACCGGGAAAAATCCGACGCGGAGAGTGGAATCCGAGATGCTCCGGCAGACGAATTTCACCGATTTCATGCGGCAGACTTCGGATCGGCGGTCCGGTCACGGTGACAAACAGCTTGGATCCCTGGTTCAGCGAACCGCCGGTGTAATCGAGAGTGTCGCAATGGGTTTTTGTCACAAAATGTAAATCCTGTTCCGGTTTGAGACGTTCCAGTATGTGCATCAGAAATCGATCGACCGAATGAACATCAAGGGACGGATCGTCTTCGGACGCCGCCAGAAAAACGTACTTCGCCAATGCGAGCTGTCCGAACCCCAGACAAGCGTGAGCGATGGTGTGAAGTTCCGCCGCCCGGTCACGTTTCGCCGGTGAAGGCTGGTACGGGAGGTAACGTTCCGAACCGAGTACCAGCAGCAGCGGATGGACTCCTGCCTCATCGACCGCGTGAACCGCCTTGACACCGGGAATCTTCCGCGGCACCAGATCGCCCGTCAATTCATGGATGAATCTGCCGAACATGGTGTCTTCTTGAGGAGGCCGTCCGACAACAGTGAACGGCCAAATCGCTCCGTCACGATGCCAAACATGCTCAACCTTCATCACGGGAAACGGATGTTTGAGACTGTAGTAACCGAGGTGGTCGCCGAACGGTCCCTCTTCAAGAAGCCGCGAATCCTCAAGATAACCGGAAAGGCAAAAATCGGCCTCCGCGTAAACCGGCAACGGACTCCACGGCGTTCGGTACATCGGAATCCGATGATTTCCGAGCATTCCGGCAAACGTCAGCTCACTGACACCTTCCGGCAACGGCATGACCGCCGCCACCGTCATTGCCGGTGCTCCGCCGACAAAAACATTCACCGCAAGCCGTTTTCCGTGAGTGATGGCTTCCGAGTGATGTACGGCAATTCCCCGCTGCAAGTGGTAGTGAATACCGACCTCCTCATCCGGCAGATAATCATTTCCGGCGAGCTGAACTCTGTACATTCCGAGATTCGAGTGAAGCACCCCCGGTTGGAGCGGCGATTCCGTGTAAACCTGCGGCAGCGTGATGTACGGACCTCCGTCGTTCGGCCAACTGACAAGCTGCGGAAGATCGCTGATTTTTATTGCGTTTTTACAAACAGCGGCACGGGACACCATTTTCGGCCTGGCATGGAGTCCTGTCTGAGCAAGATTCAGGGAAAGCCTCAGCGACGGGAATCCGTTTGCCAGCATCGCCGCCGGATCAACACCCCATTCCAATGTTTTTCGGAGTGTGACGAGAGTGTCGCGGAAAAGGTATTCCACCCGCCGCATTGTGCCGAAGAGGTTCGAGACCATTGGAAAACGGCAACCTGCCGGATTCGCGAAATAAATCGCCGGACCCTGCTGTTCAAAGACACGCCGCTGAACCGCCGCCATTTCCAGTTTGGGATCCACCGGTGTCTTGATCCGCACCATTTCACCCGTCCGCAACAGGTCATCAACGCACTGTTTTAATGTTTTATACATGAGAAGATCAGCCCCCTGTTTTCTCACTGCGGCTTTACGTGTAAAAAACGGCGAGCCAAACAGTCGGTTCTGCAAGTGATGTTGAGGCCACCCGGTGTTTTTGCCGGGCGGGAATCAGAACGTAATCCCCGGACGCAAGATGCCGCGGAGCGGTGCCGTCCTGAAATTCCAGTACCGCTTCACCGCGGAGAACGATCACCCACTCGTGTTCCGGCTGATTGTACCAGAATCCCGACGGACTTGTCTGCCCGGTGGAAATGATCCGCTCAATCCGTACATGCTGCGACGCCGCCAACGCTTCAAACCGCTCTTCCGACAGGGATGCCGGTAAATCCGCAAAAAAGTTCATGCCGTCACAAATAAATTAAATGGGGAAATCCGCCGTGCCGGACGGCGGCAAGAAGGGTTTCAGCAACAAGGGAAACGATGAAACGCAAACTTTTTTTGAAATCCGTTAAAACTCAACCACCACCGTCCGGGCGATCTCTTTTCCAACAGCGATCCGCGTTTCTCCGACAGCAATCAGGATCGGTCTTCCGAGACGGTCGCTTTCCTGAAGCGTCGTGACGGTTGAACCGACGAGAAGCCCCATTCCCATCAGACGCCCTTGAAGTTCGTTAGAACCGGTCAGGGCAACAACCGTCCCGGATTCGTAAAGCGGAAGAACATCAAGACCGCCCACTTGCCGCAGCGAGGAAGAGGAGGAAACTTTTTTGGAAGCGAATAAACCTTTGACAGGCCGTAATAAGTCAATCATATTTGGTGAAACCGCAGGTGAAATTAATAAATGTGTCCGTGAAAAACAGAAGGACCTTCCTGCTTTTCCCGAATGGGAGCGGAAGACTCTTTTTTTGCGTCGGAATTGCTTTTTGTTTCAAGATATTCATCCACAAACAGAGTAAACCGTTCCACAATCTGTTGCGGCAGGGCATGTTCCAGACGGCAAGCGGTCTTTTCCGCCAGCACCGGCTCCACTTCCAAAACATCAAGAAGGAAACGCCGAAAAAGATCATGCCGTCTTATGACCGATTCCGCGTGACGGAACCCTTCCACCGTCAGATGGACTTCCTGATACGGAGAATAGCTGATGAGACTTAATGCGTGCAAATGGCGTAACGCGATCGTAACAGTGGACTTGTGAACTTTCATCCGTTGAGCGATCAAACCGGGGCGGGCACCGCCTTTCTCCTCATTGGAAATGTGGTAGATTGCCTCAAGATAATCTTCCATTGCTTCACTTAAATCTGTACGTTTTCTTGCCATCCGATCATCCCGCCGCTTTGAGTCAAAAGTGATAAAGTTTGCCCAGCCAAACGCTCCATTCTATTATCACGGTTTTTTGGCGGTTTGTCAAGCGGTGGGGCGAAGAGAATCGGATATCTTTGAAAGATTTCTGATTTTTTACGTCTCTACCGCCAATCCAAAAGATTGTTGCACAAAAACAATCGGATTCTTCATCTTGATTCCGAAAAAAATGCTGATAAAATTTCGTCCGAAGTGATGGTTTTGCATGACACACCTGTTCTTTCCGTGAGAAACGAAGCATGACAGAAGACAATCTCTATTATGACAACCCGTTGATAACCCGGTACGCTTCCGAGGAAATGAGCCGATTATGGGGGCCGCAGCGGAAATTCGAGACATGGCGGACCCTCTGGATCGCTCTGGCGGAAGCCGAAGCGGAACTGGGACTTCCGGTCACGCAGGAGCAAATTGCCGAACTGAAAGCTCACCGTTCGGATATTGATTTCCGCACGGCGGCGGAGTACGAGAAAAAGCTCCGGCACGATGTCATGGCTCATATTCACACTTACGGAGAACAGTGTCCGAAAGCCCGCGGAATCATTCATCTTGGGGCGACAAGCTGTTTCGTGACGGACAACACGGACGCGATTCTGCTCCGGGAAGGACTCCTCATGCTGCGGTCGCGTCTTGTGACGGTGATAGACCGGCTGGCGGATTTCGCGCAAAAGTATCGGGGCATGCCTTGTCTGGGATTCACCCATCTTCAGCCGGCACAGCCCACGACCGTCGGAAAACGTTCCTGTCTATGGACTTACGACTTTTTGCTCGACCTGGAGGAGCTGGAACACCGGATCGCGGGGCTCAGGTGCCGCGGAATCAAAGGAACGACCGGAACGCAGGCGAGTTTCCTCAAACTTTTCGACGGTGACCATGAAAAAGTCCGAAAACTGGAACGGTTGTTCTGTCGGAAGATCGGTTTTGACGAAGCGTTCGCCGTGACAGGACAGACCTATCCGCGAAAAATGGACTCCCAAATCATGGATGTCCTTTCAGGAATCGCCCAAAGTTCCCATAAATTCGCGGCGGATCTTCGGATTTCGGCACATCGCAAGGAAATGGAGGAACCGTTTGAAAAAAATCAGATCGGCTCGTCCGCCATGGCCTACAAACGCAATCCGATGCGGAGCGAACGCATCTGTTCGCTGGCCCGTTTCGTGATGAGTCTGCCGCAGAATACGGCGGCCACGGCGGCCGCCCAGTGGTTCGAACGGACGCTGGACGACAGTGCCAACCGGCGTCTGGTTCTTCCACAGGGCTTTCTGGCGATGGATTCCCTGCTGATTTTGTGTCAGAACGTCGCCGAAGGACTGGTCGTTTATCCGAAGGTGATTGAGCGGAATCTCTTGTCGGAACTGCCGTTTATGGCGACGGAAAACATCCTCATGACAGCGGTGGAACAGGGCGGAGACCGTCAGGAACTTCACGAGCGGATTCGGCGGCACTCGCAGGAGGCGGCACAGACGGTCAAGACGGAAGGGCTCGACAACGACCTCATGGAACGTCTCGAAAGGGACCCGGCCTTTGCCGATGTCGATCTGAAATTGGAGATGAATCCTGCGAGGTTTATCGGCCGCGCACCGGAGCAAGTGGACGAATTTCTCCGGGAACAGGTGGCTCCGATTCGCCGAAAATACGCCGATTCGCTCCTTTCCGATGCCGACCTGCGGGTTTGAGGCCGGGAAGCCCCGGCGCCAACGTAGCACGTTGGATCGCACTTGCCTCACAGCTTCGCGTTCGGCCTCCGTTAGATGCGTTATTCAGCCGGTAGACTCCAGCGACTAACAGGAGCGGGTCCGTGGCTTTCGGAGCGGCAGCTCCATCCGCCCGCCGCGGCGTCGCGGCCCGCCGGAGGCATTCTTCCTGAACATCAGAGAGCGGATTTTGGACTTCAAAAGGGTGATTTTGTCTTTCCGATACTCGGATTTTACCCTTTTTCTTTCCGATTTCGGGCTTCGGATGGGGAAAATGGTACCCGATTATGACGGAATCGTGGCCTTTTTCCACCCAAACAGAGCAAAAGACACGTGTCCGAGGGCAAAAGACTCAAGGTAAAAGCAAATTGGAGCACAACATCAAGCCGTTGGAGCACTCCAAAAGAGAATTGGAACACTTCAGTAAACGTAAACAATGGGTGTACGACAAAAATCCCAGAAATAGTATATCTTTGCACAAATTTTTAAATCAGAAAATATTATGATAAACAAGGAAGAAACAAAAGCAAAAATGGTAGAAATTTTTTCGGGA
>JAISQK010000251.1 GCA_031274255.1 Planctomycetaceae bacterium
TTTGCCTCCCAGCACCTTTGGTGCGGTCGGCGTCAATTGGAAAAATCTTTCCAACGGAGGCCGAAGGCAACTGCGGTGAAGCAGCATGCTTCCCCGCTCCTGTTAGTCGCTGGAATCAACAGGCGGAACAAAAAGAAATGTTGCCGGAACAAAACCAAAAAACAAAAATGGTTGGAAACGTTATCCAACCGAGGCCGAATGGAACACAGTGACCATGAGGCTACCGCCCGCCGGGGCTTCCCGGCGCCGACCGCACGAATGTGCCGGGAGGCAAGTGCGATCCAACATGCTACGTTGGTTGGAAACGTTGTCCAACCGGCGCCGACCGTCTCGAAGAGACCGGGAGGCAAATTGCCCGCCGCGGCGTCGCGGCCCGGCTTATTCATATCACCAAACCTTTACAGGAGTTTAATCATGTCTCAACAATCACAACAATCACGACGGCAGTTCATTCAAACAACAACAGGAGTTGCGGTCACGGCCATGGCCGCTCCGTACATTCTGGCTCAGGAAGCCAATGGAGCCAACGACCGGATCGGTGTCGGCTTTGTCGGAACCGGAGGCCGATGTAACGGACACCTTGACACGATCAACAGATTCAAGGCGGCGGGAATCGCCCAGCCTGTTGCGGTCTGCGATGTGTACCGTCCCCGGCTGATTGCCGCCTCGAAGAAAACCGGCGACTCAAAAATGTACGATACTCACGAAGAACTCCTCGCCAATAAAGACGTGGATGTCGTTTGTATCGCGTCGCCGGACCATCATCACGCTTATCAGGCAATTGACGCGATCAATGCCGGGAAAGATGTCTTTTGTGAAAAACCGCTCACGCATTGGTCGCAGTTCGAGGTCGCCAAGGAAGTGGAAAAAGTCGCCAAAGCCAAGGGCAAACTTGTTCAGGTCGGCACGCAGCACATGGCGGATGACAATTATCCCGGAATCCGCAAGCTGATCGAAGACGGGATCATCGGCAAGCCGGTGCAAGTCGAGGCGGGATATTTCCGGCGGGGCGACTGGGGCGAGCGGATGGCGATTCCCGATCCCAACGCCAAGCCGGGTCCCGATCTGAACTGGGAACGCTTTCTCGGCACGGCCCCGAAAACGGATTTCTCCGTGTCGCGGTTTTTCCAGTGGCGTATGTTCTGGGATTATGCCGGCGGGCCGTCAACGGATCTGCTCGTGCATACCTACACGCCGGTTTTCGCGGTGCTCGGTCTGGATTATCCGACCCGCGTTTTCGGCGGCGGCGGAACGTTCCAATACAATCGGGAAGTCCCGGACCAGTGCAACATCATTGCGGATTACAAAGACGGTCCCTCCGTGGTGCTGACCAATTCCCTGTCGAATCATGTGGACAAAATGACGACGATTCGCGGGACGGACGGTCTCATCACCTGGGGAATGATTCAGGGGTCCAAAGCGGATTATGATAAAGGAGTCCGTATTGTTCCGTTCGCCAAGGGGAAGGAAGAGATTCAGATTCCCTGGGCGGGCAACGGCGATACCAACAAATTATGGAAGAACCTGCTGGATTGCGTCAAGACCCGTCAGGAGGTGATGTGTCCGATTTCCCTGGGCGTTCGGGTTCAGGCTCCGCTTTCCATGGGAATCCTTTCCCACATTGAAAACAAAGTGGCAATGTTCGATTTCGAAAAACAATCCATTTACATGAATTAAACCTTAAACAACAAGAGACGGGGAGGCGACGTTCCGTTCAATCCCCGCTCAAAAAACAGAAAGACATAGAAAGAAGGAAAAATCCACAATGAAACATTTGATTGTTCCGCTACTGATTCTTTGGGCGTTTGTGCCGTTTGCGATTGCCGAAGAGCAAAAACCGGAAGTGAAACCGGCAGGGCAACCCAAAATTATTCTGAAAAGCGGAGGCCAACCGCTTGCCGAATACCGGTTTGCCGATGTTCCGTTCAAGCCGTACATTGATATTTTACGGACGCCGTCGGGACGCAATGTCCTGCGGGACGCTCCGCTTGATCATTTGCATCATCACGGGCTGATGTTTGCGATTGCGGTGAACGGTTGCAATTTCTGGGAAGAATCGAATCCGAAACACGGAAAGGAAATCACGGTTTCCGTAAATCCGCAGCCCGGAACGGAAACACCGCCGCCGGAAATCTCGTCGTTGGAATCGGAACTCGACTGGAAAAACGGCGAATTGAAAACATTGCTCAAGGAAACGCGGAAAATTTCCGTTTCACAAGGCGAGAAGGTGACGCTGCTGGATTGGCAAACAACCTTGAAGGCGGACGAACAAGGGGCGAATCTCGACAAGAGCAGCCACCATTATTTTGGTCTTGGTTTGCGTTTTGATCCCTCCATGGACAAAACGGGAAGATTTTTCAGCGACAGTCCCGACAACAACGCGGTTGAAAAATTTCGCGTTGATGAGAAATTGATTCCGTGCAAATGGATGGCGTACACGGCACCGTTAAACGGCGAACCGGTAACGGTTGCGGTGTTGGGGCATTCGTCGAATCCGATTCCAACAATGGCGTTCACGATGGGCGATTTGAGCAGGCACTTTGCCTATCTCGGCATCACGCTGAATCTGCACCGCCAACCGGTCGAGATGAAACCGAACAGTTCGTTGACATTCCGTTACCGTGTTGCCGTCTGGGACGGCGAAGCAACACCGGAAACGATTGCGAAAATTTATGACGATTATGTTCAGCCCTAAAAAAAGGTCAATAAGAAAAGACCCGATAGGGTTGTTTTTTGCCAAACACAAAAAGCACAGCGGCAATGATGGAATGTCCGGCCATCCCTTTCGGGGCGGCTTTGTGTTCGGGACATTCCGTTATCGCAGTCCTCAAAATTCGTCTCCGCATTTTGGTTGGATACGAGTTTTGTTTATTCTTCTAATTTTAACGGCAACGTATCGCCTGTTTCTTTTTGTAATTTTGTCAATTCGACAAAGAGTTCCTGGACTTTTGCGGCATATTCCGGCTTATCGGCAAGATTCGTAAGTTCATCGGGATCGTTTTTCAAATCGAAAAGCAAACGGACATTCCCTTCAGGATAAATGATCAATTTGAAATCGTCTTTCCGTACCATACGTTGTAACGTCATATACGCCCCATAAATTGCGGTATAATGTTTTTTTTCCTCGCCGTGAATTAATGGTAAAAGCGATTTGAATTGAACGTGTTCGGGAACATCAACTCCGGCGACATTCAGCGATGTCGGCACAATATCCTGAAGATAAACCGGTTCGGCAATGCGTTGATTTTTGGGAAGTCCCGGACCGGCAACCAATAACGGAACTTTCACGCTGTGTTCATATAAATTTTGTTTACCGAAAAGTCCGTGCGAACCGATTGCAAGTCCGTTGTCTGCCGCAAGGAAAATAGAAGTGTTTTCTTTTTCTCCTGATTTTTCCAATGCGTCAAGAATCCGCCCGATTTGCGTGTCGAGATGTGAAATAATCGCGTAATATTCGCGGCGATGAATACGAACCGCATATTCCGTGCGAGGAAACGGAGCAAATTTTTCATCACGAAGATTAGTGGAACACCCCATCACGTCTTTGTATGAATTTTCCGGTACAAAGTTCACGGGAACATCCATTTTTTCCTGCGGATACATATCGACATATTCTTTCGGTGCTTGACGCGGGTCATGCGGTGAGTTGAACGCAAGATATAGGAAAAACGGTTCTTCATGTTTCGATGCGTTATTGATAAAACCAATTGCGCTGTCGGCAAGCGATTCCGCCCAATGTTGCCCATCTTCGCCCCAATGTCCTTTAAACTTCGGATCGAAAGGCGACCAAGTATCGTCTTCACCTTCTATCGGACGGCTTTGGTACAATCTTCCAAGTGCCGGCGGCATTGGCGGTGCCGGTCCCCGTACAAGATCGACATGATCAAACAACTCTTTTACAGGCACATTGACATGCCATTTGCCCGTAAAATAGGTTGTGTATCCGCCGCTTTTCAAAAGTTGCGACCAAAACTCCGCTATAGCAGGTTGCCGCTCCTGTTGATTCAATCCGCCTCTGCTTTCGTAGCGTTTTGATAAGGGAATAAGGGCGCGGTTTGGGGGACGCGATTGCTACTAAGGGAACTTTGGAAAATAAGGGTGTGAGAAAAATCCTCAATTAATTATTACAAATGACAGCGTATTAAAATAGACAGTTATATTTAAGGGACTTGATACAAATCTATTTATTTTCAGAGTCCAAGTCCCAAAAGGTGAAACAATTAGTAAACTTCGTACATTACTGATCGTTTTTTTCGTCGAATAATTTGCTGAGTGTTTCGTCGATCTTTTTGCCGCGAATATTTGAGGCAATAATTTTTCCATCCTTGTCAATCAGCAATACTGTCGGTACGCCCTGAATTCCGTATGCAGTACCTTGTTTGGGCAAGTCTGCTTTTTCGGTCAATTCTTCTGAAAGAATGATCCAAGGCAATTTTTCTTGCTCGACAGATTTTTTACTCTCTTCCAATTTGTCCCAGACGTAAACCGAAATGACTTCAAAACCTTTATCATGATATTTTTCGTACGCTTCGAGGATAAATGGGATTTCACGTTTGCAAGGTCCGCACCATGAGGCGGTAAAATTGACCAGAACATATTTACCGCGCAGATCACCCCAATCAAAAACCTTATCGTCAAGCGTTTTACCGTACAACTCCAGTTCACCTTGAAGACGTTTATAAAAAATTTCAAGTTGTTTGGCGGTTTCTTTTTTTTCTTTTTCCGTAGCTTTAAATTCATCAGAGCGGACAAATGCAAGTATCTCGTTATAAATCTTATCAACAAGTGTCGGATCAAACTCTTTAGCTTGGGGAGATGTTGCCGCTTCAATAATTGCAGTGAAAGACTGAATTGGTTTGCTGCGGATTAGCTCTTTGTTTGCCCATTGTTTTGATTCCTGTACGAGATCGGCGAAATTTGCAAGATTAAAGTTTCCCCGCAAGTCGAAATGTATTTTTAGAAGGAATGTATTATAACGTTCTTGATTGACAACAGCGGTAAATTTTCCTTCTTTCTCAAGTTCATTCAGGTAGTCTTCAAGATTTATTGTTTTACTTGTTTCGTTATTTTTCGCGGTTACGGAAATTACCTGATCTAATATTTTTAATCCGTAAATTTTCAGTTGAACACCTTCTTCTTGTTCTTGTTTGTTGTCTGACAAGGCAATAATTTTTTCACCGCCTTTCAGATACGCTTCGCCAACTTCCTGACGTGATTTTTTCTGTTCAGGTTTAGGAGTTTTCAGGTTTTTGAGAAACTCTTGGATGTCGGCGACTGTTTTAGCGTCGTCAAGCGATTTGATTTGACTTTCCTCTTCACCGAAAAGGATTGTTGACGAAAGAACAAAAAGGGACAGCACTAAGACTGTAAGTTGAAATTTTGTTTTCATTGGAAATAGTTTTTGTTAAAGGTTAAAGGTTAAATGTTAATGTTAATGTTAATGTTAATTTTTACATTTAGGTTTAGATTGACATTTTAACGAAACGGTTATGAATAATCTTTCAGGTTAATGTTGAGAGTAACACCCGTTTCATCTTTCACTTCAAATTTTATTGGTGAAGAATCTCGTTTTTGCAATAGAGCGGGAAGTGCTTTTTCTTGCAATTCATGGCGTTTTTTGCCTTGCTCTTTATAGTAAGCATCTCGTTGAACTCGTTTCATTTCATCAATTTCTTTTTTTGAAAGTGAAAATTCAAATTCAGGAATTTTTTCAAAAACAGCCGTATATTCTCCTTTGGGTACACCTTCTTTGGAAAACTTGTGAAGTGAGGTTGTAATAACCGCACTTCCTACGGTATCGGTTTGACCTCGTATGAGTAGTGAACCGGAAGCAGAAGACGGATACAAGATAATACGTACATCTTTTTCCGGTTCTTCCCCATTCAGTACGGTAATCTGACATGGATACACATCGGGAAAACCGGACGGTTTGAAGTTACAACCTGTTTGATTGAACAAGATCACACTCAATAGCAGTACAAATATGATTCGTAACATTTTATTTTCCTTTTCTTAAAAACGGTTTATTGCAACGATTTGCTTTCACTACCGTTAGCAGAGCCAGTCGCTCCCCAAACACCGTAATTTGATGGTCCGCTGCTAACAACGGAAAGGTTCAAATCACCGCAGTCAATGGTTTCTGAAACGAACCGTACACTTCCATCACAAAAACCGGCAACAACTCCGCCCGGATGATTACTTGATGGAGTGATAAGCGTATAAGAAAATAGGGACATACAACTGGGAGAATTAGGCGGGAGAATCGTATGAAAAGTGTTGAAATCTACCGTTCCGCCCCATAGATTAGAACCTTTGTCTTGGGTATATTCGCCGGCATCATAAAATGCCGGGTCTGTTATTGAACGTTTATTGAAACATGTAATAGGTGTTTCTAATAAGTAATCATCATCATACAACTCAACAACTTCCTTTTTGACCAGCAGATTAGGTTCAGAAGAAGTTATTGATTCACTGAAAGCAATGGTATTTGACGTTCCGTCTGTAATACTTTCAATTCCGGGAGTGGTTCGAGAATTTTTAGAGTCCATTCCAAAGGGACTTCGGTTTGTTGAAGAGTATATTGAAGTGGTGCGGTCGCCTAATGAAATCGAATAACTGTTTTTACTATACAGTCCGTATGGATTGAGTTTATTGGCTTCACTATCGGAAGGACAAAAAAATAAGGAGATTGGATTCGTTTTGTAAGCGTAACGTTCGGAGACAGTATCGAATGTCCCGCCGTCAGACCCCGTCATTGTTGCCGGCCAACCAACATCAACAGAAGAAAAGTAGGGAGAGTCGTAATCACAGGTTGACCATGCAGAATGTGTTGCTGTTTGTTCCAAAAAAGGAAGTAACAGGCAAGCCCATGGAAACCAAGGAGTATTTGGGATGTATGCTTTGGTTTGGTTTGGGTGTCGTGTACCAACTGTCGGCAAATACCCATGAGTATCGTGATGGTTATGGGCAGCAAGTGCCAACTGCTTAGCATTGTTGGTGCATTGCATTCTTCTTGCCGCTTCTCTAGCCGCTTGGACGGCGGGAAGCAAAAGAGCAATCAGAATGCCGTTGATGGCATTGACCACCTGCAGTTCGACAAGATTGAAAGCCTTACGAAAAATCCGTAAATAGCCCCCCCCCCCCCCATTTTAACATGACGGAAGTTTGCCGATTTTTGCTGGAAGCTCCTTCTGATGTTTCTTTTCAAGAAAAGTTTTTGGGTCATTGTTACAAGTTTTTTCATGGGAAAAGTCTCCTTATCCATTCTTGAATTGATTTGAAAAGTATGCCGCGGAACTCTGACATACCGGAAAAGACAGGTCTTCGTTTGTTTTTATTGCCGTGTCTTGTCCAATGAAATTTCACGGGATTCCTTCCCGGAAACCTCGTTGAACATTTTGACTCTATCGCAACTGCCGTGCCAAAACAGAATTTCGGAATGACGAGGCAAACATTCCGAAGTGTCCTACAGAGGCAAAACGCCGCAATTTCCGGTGTGAAACCAATCCAAAAAAATTTTTCCGGCGCGGAAAAGAAAGTAAGAAACAGCCATTTCCGGCATGTTAAAAAAAGTCCGCCCTTGATATTTCACAGTTCAACCAGAACATTTGGGCGCGAAACATCATATATGGTGGTGAAATATCACGGCTCGGCTGTGACCGGAAGACTCGCGATGATTGGATCCCAATCCCGCATCGTTAACCATACAAATTGCTGATCCGCTCCGGAGGCAAATCCGTCAGGAACTCAAAAATTTTCCCGGAAGACCGCCGCCGGTATCCCTTTCACTCCGGGGGAGACGGCGAAGAGTCCGCCGGCAAGCGGTTCCTTTGCTTTTTCCGTGTCCGGCATCCCGTGACTCGCGGTCGTGAGATAGAGCGTGGCGAGGTCCGCCCCTCCGAATGCCGCCGAAGTCACCCGCGAGACCGGAAGCCGTATCTCCTCCAGCATTTGCCCGTTGTCAGGATTCCAGCAGCTCACACGGCCGCCCATCCAGTGAGCAATCCAAAGATGCCCTTCCCCGTCAACGGTCATGCCGTCCGGACGCCCTACGGTTTGGTCCTCGGGAAAACGGAGAATGATCCGGGGATTTCCGATTTCCCCCCGTCGGCGGTCGTAGTCGAACGCGGTGATTTGACGGGTCGGCGTGTCGGTGTGATAGAGTGTTTTGCCGTCCGGACTCCAGCCGATTCCATTGGAATTGGTCAGTCCGGCGAGTTGGCGTGTGACCGTCCGGTCGTGATCCATCCGGTAAAACGACGCCTGAAACGGCTGCCGTTCCATGTTGAGCGAACCGAACCAGAAACGTCCTTCCGGCGAACATTTGCCGTCGTTGAGCCGGTTGGCGGACTTTTCCGGTTCCGGGTCGGTGAGAAAAAGATGCTGACCGGTTTCAGGAAAGAACTCCTCAATTCCCTTTTCCCCGGCGAGAAGAAGCGAACCGGACTGTGTCGGAACCATACAACCGACCCGGCGTTCCAGCGGAATGGAGCTATCGCACCGGGTTTCGGGGTCAAACCTGTGCAACAGACGCCCTTCAATGTCGAGCCAGTAAAGAAGATTTTGTTCCCGATGCCAGAACGCTCCTTCACCGAGAACCGCTTTTGCGTCAAGAACAAGTTCCGCCTGTCGGGAGGACATGTTTTCACCCTTTTCCCTTTTTCTGTGAAGAGATCATGCCGACCTCATAGCGACATGACATATTTGGTGAACTCCCTGTAGAACCGGGGCCAGTCGCTGCCGAAAATCGACTCGAAGTCTTCGAGCCGTTTTTCTTCGGGGTCCTGTTCGAACGGCGGCTTTTCCGAAATCCGCCGGACATATTTGGTGAACTCTTTCGAACGCTTTTTACTGAGGTAATAGACGAGTGCCCAGGCTGTCGCGTAGTGGTCGTGAATGGTTTCCGGGTTGCGCAGAGCCTCATCGGAACAAATCATTTTTCTGATGACATCACGGGGATTCTTCTGCATGAACTCCCGAAGATCATAGAGCCGCACCGGATTGATTTTGATGTCGGCACTCCAGCCTTGAATGCTGTCCAGGTCGGGGGGTTCGTAGAGCATGGCGATCCCTTCACTGAGCCAAAGCGGACAGGCACCGTACCGCTGATGAATTCCGGAATTGAACGCGATCTGATGCGTCGCCTCATGAACAAATGTTGAAATCGACTGAGCCGCTCCGCGCCGGCTCAGAAATTCCCGTTTTTGCGAGGGGGTAAGCCGGTTCCCTCCTTCGCCGTATCGCTCCATGCCGGTGAGGTCGGAACAGACGATGCGGTTGGTGTTAAGATTGTAGTAGGCCGCGATGGTCTCCCCGATGTCCGCAAATTCCCGTTTGACGTACAAAATGAAATCCTTCCGGTTGGCAAAAAGGATGGTCGTCAGTGGAAATTCCGGCTCGTGAAGCTCGAATCCTTTCCGCTTCCACTGCAGGACAAACGCCGTCTGCAACCGTTCCAGTTGCGACCCGCACCACTGAGCGTAAGCCGGAGAGGTGTCGTAAACGATCAGATACCGTTTCGTTTGCAGAACCTGGAACGGCTCGGGAAATTCCTGTTTTAACAGCGGAATCATCTCCTCTTGCGTGTACGGAACGAAGGCTCGCGCGTCGGAGGTCCGTGCGGCGACATGATCCTTTTCGACCTTAAACCACGCACCGGCACGATTTTCAAGAACGAGATTCCCCTCGATGTCCTCGGCGATGATGCGGCCTTCGAGCTTTTCCTCCGCCTTGCCGAGCCGTACCGTCACCATATCGAGAGCCAGTCCCGAATGACAGAAAAACGCCGCAATGAATACCGCCGGGAAAGTGATGATTATTTGTACTATTTTCATTGTTGTCTCTCTCATGAGAATACCTACTCCATATTATCACCCTTTTTCAAAAAAGGCAAGCAAAATCCATCACCGCGGCGGAATCCCTCTCGACAAAATGGGGAAGGACCTCTTGCGTCGGACGGCGTTTTTTTGTAAAGTCCGGTGTCAAAGTATGATTCCCGTTTTCTGTTCCGTCGAATTCCGTCCCTTGTTATCGAGAGAGTTCACGTCATTATGTTGATTTTCCGATCCGTTATTCCTATTCCAACCCTTGTTTTGATTTTCGCTCTGAATACAGTCGGCTGTGTCACGGAGAATCGGGTGTTGTCGAAGACCCCGTTTTTTACGGCGAAGTCGGATTACATTCCCGGGGTGCTGGTGCCGCGGGACCGTATTCAACTCATCCGCGAAAAAGGGGAGAAAGGAAAATCGCTTCCCGAGGACCGGAAAATGGTGCTGCTCGAACAGCTTGCCGACGAATACCTCCACTCGCCCGATCCGAATGTCCGCGAAGAATCAATCAGGAGCATTATGCAGTTGAATTTACCGGAAGGATTTGCGGTGATTAAGGCGTCCACAAATGACGAGGCGGTGTTTGTGCGGATGGCGGCCTGCGACGCACTCGCCAAACTCAAAACGGAAGAAACGGCACACGCTTTGCGGCATGTCCTTCTTCACGACCCCGATGCGGATGTACGTCATCGGGCGGCGAAAAATCTGGCGGTTTATCCTAACGATCAGGACACGATTCAGGCACTCGGCAAAGCTCTCGACGACAAAACGCCCAGTGTACGGTTTCAGGCGATGCAGTCATTGCGGCAGGTTTCCGATCAAAACTTTGACAACGATATTCTCCGATGGAAGCAGTTTGTCAACGGCGAAGCTCCGAGTCCGGCGAGAAAGCGTTCTTTCACCGAAAAACTCTACATCAATCAGCTCCCAATGTTCAATTAGCCGGGCAGCGTGCGGACGCTGCACCCCGGACGGAGCTACCGCTCCGAAAGCCACGAACCCGCTCCCGATGGTCGCTGGAATCCGCGAGCGGAACAACAGCTCCAACCGCTTGCGATGTGCGGTGCAGCAACATACAGCCTCCCGGTTTCTTCGTTCGGTTCGCTTCCAATGGACAATCTTTTCCAACTACATTCTCGTTGTTCCACCGGTGGATACCAGCGAGTAACACGAGCGGGTTATTTGTTCGGGACGGTAGTCCCATTCGGGATCCAACGCCCGTGCGTTGGCGGAGGCAAAAATCACCCTCAAATAAGGATTACTGCCCGCCCATTGCTCAATATTGCCCCCCAATTCCTCTTTGTTCCGGTACAATTCCCTTCGATACACTTCACACCTATCAAAATGGCCTGTAAACAACTCATTTCAGGAAAAATTTCTGAAAAATTAACAATTCCTCTTGACTTTGGGAATTGTCGTGGATAAAATACAGTTACCAAGTTGATTTGTGTCAATCTGGTTAAATTTTCGTGAAACCTTTTCGAAAAGAATCAAACCATTTTTCCAAACAGGAGAAAAACCATGCAAAAATTCACTTTGTGTCCGAAATGTCAAAATGGGGGGGGGGGGTAGTCTGTACTGGTTTCCGTATCGTAGAAACCAATGCTGCAGATGGAAATGCTGTCGATACGAAAGGCACTGCAAGCCATGCCAAAGACTCTTTTGTCCGTTCAGAATCCACTGCCCGATCAGGTTTTACCCTTGTCGAGCTTCTTGTGGTGATTGCAATCATCGGGATTTTGATTGCTCTTCTTTTGCCCGCTGTTCAGGCTGCCCGCGAAGCGGCAAGACGGATGCAGTGTACGAATAACCTGAAAAACATCACCCTGGCGGTTCACAACTACGCCGACACGTATAATGGGTTGCCGCTTGCCGGGTTGGTGAAAATCCGTAATCTGGACACAGGCTCCATTTGGTGGAATTGGTACGCTCCTTCGTGGCAATGCCGTATCCTTGCTCATATCGAACAGGGAGCCTTATTCGAAAAAATTGCCGGCGGGTCAAGTAAAGCAGTCGGAACCCGTTATCCCGGGTTTGTTTGCAATATGAACGACATTTACGATCCGGGATCAGGCACGTATCCCGCCCGCGATTTTATGCAGACCAATCTTTCGGCATTTGTTTGTCCGTCCCAAGGGACAACCGGCCTGTTTCCGACGGTGGCTGCTCAAGCGGAATGGGCACGTTACAGGTACAATTACGCGGCGAATTTCGGTCCTTACGACTACAATTGGAGCGGAGCTTATGAGCCTAATTATCCGCTTACGGATTTGTCGTGGCCTCCCGGAGCGTCCACGCCGGAGTTTGTTTACTCTGTCCGGGCGGTTCCATTCCGTCTTGACACCTGTACGCAATTCGGGACCATCACCGACGGTTTGAGCAACACGTTGTTTTTCTCCGAGATCACACCGGCGGTCTCCGATCCGAACGCAACCCGTTACGGCGACACCATGCTTTCCGTCGGGGCGGGATTCACCGGATATTTCACGCCGAATTCCGCCGGACCGGATATCAACACCGCCTGCTGGAAAGCGGGTGATGTCGGCCGCGGCGGGAAAGCCCTTTGCACAGGAACACTTTCCAGCGGCAACCAGTTGAGTCAGCGTGTCACGGCAAGAAGTTTTCACACCGGCGGCGTCAACAGTTCCATGGGGGACGGTTCCGTTCATTTCACGGCGGACTCGGTGAGCCTCCATGTATGGCGTTGCGCGGCCACCGGAGGAGGCGGAGAATCCGTCGCATTACCGTAACCGAACTGTACGTATTCCGTAATGTCACGTCATCGGCAGTCATGAAAGCCGGTTGACGTGACGTTTTCCGTTTTCACATCATTTTTCAGAGTAATACAAATGACAAAAGATAACAAAGGTGTATTTTTATTCTTCGCTTTATTTTTCCTTTTGCCGGTTTTCGGCGGATGCCGCAATGACGGCTTGATTTCGGCTTCGGGGAATGTTACACTGGACGGTGTACCGCTTCAGGACGGCATGATCACATTCCTGCCGTCAGGGGCGGAGGGAAATTCCGCTTCGGCGTCCATTGCCGACGGAAAGTACAATGTCCGGCTCACTCCCGGCACGATGATTGTGAGGATCATTGCCGAACGTCCTTACACGGACGAGGAAATCAAGGTGCTTCGTGCGAATCCGATGTACAACAATGACCCGCTGTTCAATCCGGCGAATTTGAAAAAACAGATCATTCCGGTTGTTTATAATGAACAATCCGTATTGAAAGAAGAGATCAAGGGAACGACGAAAAGTCTGAATTTCGATTTGAAATCCGCAGAAAAGTAAATTCCCTTTTTTAATAACTCATGTTACGCAAGATGCGGCCCGCCGGAGGGAAGCGTGCCGCTTCACCGCAGTTACCTTCGGCCTCCGGCGGCCAACGCAAGGGCGTTGGATCCCGGTAGGCTCACGCTCACTTCGTTCGGTTCGCCGCCAAATAGAAAATCTTTCCATTTGGAGGCCGAAGGCAATCCGGGATGCAACGTCCGCACGTTGCCCGTCCCGAAGCAATAACCCGCTCCTGTTAGTCGCTGGTATCGGTGAGCGGAACAATGGGAAGTGGTGGGAAAGATTGTCCATCGGAAGCTGACCGCGCAGCCGGGAGGCGTACTGCCCGTCGCGGCTCGCGACTGCGGTGCAGCAGCATGCAGCCTCCCGCTGGTCGCTGGAATCAACCGGCAAACAAAAGTCAAAATAGTGAAAATACACAAAGCTTTCTTAATCTTCTTACTGTCTTGATTTTGCCAAACATCCGCTTTCTTCTTTTTGTAGCGGTTTTTTCTAATGAAACGGTTTTGTAAATTCGATGTAATGCTATGACACATAGACCTATTCTATGTGATTTAAGGCATTGTCCGGTTAAGAAATCGTGAATTTAGCAAAAACAGGAGAGAGAAATGGATTGTCTGCCGAATCGAACAGGGAATATTTTCCGAACATGCCTCTACAGGGCCGGTCGGGAACCGCCGGAGGGAAACATTTGTGTTATTGTGCGTTTTTATTAACCATTCAACAAAAGTTCGTTTTTCTCTCACGTCACCATAAAAAACCAAAAGGAACCATTTTTTCGGATTTCATTTTTGAGAGCCGGAAAGACAAATAAAGGGGAATCATCCGATGTTTCGGAGAATTAAATCAAACGACGTCAACACCAGAGCAAGTCAATATGCAGTGTGTCCTGAAAGGAGTATTGTGTTGGAACCGACAAGAAAAAAATCATCCGGCTTTTCAGCCGTCATGCTGGGGGTCGCCTCTGTGATGGGGGGACTCGGCATTTTACTCACGGGCATTGTCCCTGCTTACGGGCAGGGGCAGCCTCAACCGGCGGGAGCCGTTCCCGTTCAAAACACGGCGGCGAACGGAAGCAACTTCAGCAAGTGCGATGAACTGTTGAAAAATGCCCGGCTTTCGCTTGCCAGCGGAGATCATGTCAATGCGGAAACATTGCTTCATCAGGCGAAGGCACTGAATGTTCCTTATCCTGAGAACAGCAACTGTGACCGTCCGGCTTATGTGGAGCCGTTGATTGCGGCGCACCGTCAGTGGCTCAAGACTCAGGCAACGGAAGGAAATCTCGAATCCGTCCGGCGTTTGCGTGCGGAAAACCTGTCGGCTCAGGCTTACGGTTTTCTCTGCCGGAACGATTTTGAAACGGCTGCAAAACTGGCCAACGAGGCACTTGTTCAGAATGTCACGTTCAACTCCACGACCATTCAGAGCGGCATGGACCCTGAATCCATTCTGAAGAAAATCAGCTATGCCCGAATCGCGAGCGGCGCTCCGGTCAATCCGAGTGTTCAGGGTTCCGCGGCCCCGCCGTCGGAGACCGTTCTCCGTCAGGCCCAGCAGTTTGTTCCGCATCTTCAGGAAGCCCGGAACAGTTTGAAAGCAGGCAATCTGAACAAAGCGGAACAGATTTGCGTGTATCTGCTGAGTCAGCAAATTCCGGATGCGGCCTACACTTCCCTGGGGGATTCGCCGTCGCAAATCATGCGTGAGATTTCCGTCATCAGGACACAGCAGACCAATATCACCAACGCGGCGTACAATACCGGGCTGAACGCGGGACACGTCACGCAGGTTCAGAACACGACTTCGCCGGTTGCGATTCCGCCGTCGACCGGTTTGACCAATCCGGCCAATCCGGTTCCGCCGCCCGCGGTGACGGCAGCTCCGGTACTCCCTGCCGCCAATGGAAGCAATCCGTCGGAACTTGTGATTCACGTCAATCAGCTTCTCGTACAAGCGGACCAGTTGACGGAGCAGCGGCAGCCGAATGAAGCGAAAGAACTCCTCGGAAAACTCCGCGGTGAAGTGGAAGCGGCTCAGGTTTCTCAAGAGGTCAAAACGGCGCAGATTCGCAAAATCGACTCCAAAATTCAAAATGTTCAGGATTATATTGACCGGAACGCCGGAATTTTGGAAGTGGAGGCCCGTAACAAGCAAATCATGGACGAACGCAAGCAGTCCGTGGAAGACCTCCGTGTGCGGGAAGCGGAAATCCAGAAACTTGTGGAAGAGTTCAACACGCTCATGAATCAGCAGCGTTACAAAGAGGCCGAGCTGATTGCGGAACGTGTCCGGCTCATTGACCCTAAAGGAACGATTGCCATTCAGATGAAGAACACCTCCATGTTTGCCGGACGTCAGAACGAACTGGACGCCATCAAGGAGAAGCGGGAACGCGGCGTTTACGAAATGATGGTCGGCGAACTTGCCGCGACGATTGCCAATGTCGGCGACGGCAAGCCGTTGGATTACGGGGACAACTGGTCGGTGATTTCCCAGCGTCAGGGATTCACGGAACTCAACGACACGCGGTCGGAAGCCACCATTCTCATCATGAAGAAGCTCCGCGGCATGTTCAACAACAAGATTGACAATCTTCCGCTGGGAATGGTTCTGAATACCATTCAGGCCAATCAGGGATTCAATATCCATATTGATGAACAGGCTCTGCGTGAAGCGAATGTTTCCACCGACACTCCGGTGACTTTGAACCTTGTGACCGGCATCCGTTTGGAAAATGCGTTGAATCTCATTCTCGACCCGCTCGGTCTGGGATACATGATTAACAATGAAGTGCTGGTCATCACGTCGAAGGAAAAAAGCCGCGGTGTTTTGGTTCCCCGTACCTATTATGTCGGCGATCTGGCGGTGAAACCGTTCGACACGCCGCGCCGGTTCGGAACCACCGGTTCGGAGGCGCTCAACGAAGCGTTCATGCGTACCAACATGCGGGGGGCCGGTGCGGGGTTCCCGTCCGCCGGTAATTCGATGATCACTCCGGTTTCCTTCTCCGCAGCGGTCAACACTCCGGGCAAAACCTCGGCCTCGAAAACCCGCATGATTGATGAAGGGCTTCTGGCTCAGGTCATGGGCGGAAACGGGAGTATGAACTATGGAACAGGAGGCGGCGGCGGAGCGGCTTCCGCGGACTACGACTCCCTGATCAACCTGATTCAAAGCACGATCGAGCCGGATTCCTGGACCGGAGAAGATCAGATTCAGATTTACGACCAGTCCCGCAGTTTGATTATCAACCAGACGGAGGAAATTCATGCGAAGATCACCGAACTTTTGGGACAGCTCCGTAAAATGAACGATCTTCAGGTGACCGTGGAAGTCCGTTTCATCACACTCGCCGACAAGTTCTTCGAGCATATGGGGCTGGATTTCGATGTCTCTTTCAGAAATTCGCAGAACAACAAGTATGCGTTTCTGAACAGCAGTAGCAGTACGACAGACACAACCAACACGAACAATACGAATAACACCAACAACTCAAGCAGCAGTACCGGTTCGAACTCCAACGCTTTTACGCTCGGAGTGAAGAATGCGGCGAACACGATTGCCGGTTTGGCGATTTCCGGTTCGGCGGGAGCGCCGGTGTTCACCTCCGATTTGTCGGTGATGATGAATCAGGACAGCTACACGATGTCCAAACCGACCTTCGGCGGGTACAGTCCTGACGCCGGAACTTCGTTCGGCTTTGCCATTCTGAGCGACATTGAGTCGTATTTCTTCATGACCGCCGCTCAGGGGGACGAACGGACCAACCTGCTTCAGGCTCCGAAAGTCACGATGATGAACGGCCAGCTCGCGAGCATTTCCGATACGACCGTCAATTACTTTGTGACAAGCGTGAATCCTGTCGTGGGGGACTTTGCCGTCGCTTATCAGCCGGTGATCATGGTCATCAATGAGGGGCAGTTCCTGAATGTTCAGGCGACCGTTTCCAGCGACCGGCGTCATGTCCGCATGACCATGGTGCCGTTTTTCAGCCAAGTGACCGACATCAGGACGTTCCGGTTTGAGGGCGAAACGTCGCTGACGGACGAATCCAACAGCACCTCCAAGGGAAGCGGTACGCTTCCGTCGGTGACGGATGAGAACGCCAACAGTCAGAGGACGGAAGCCCGGACCACCGGCACGACCGTTCAGCAGCCGGTCATTTCCGAATTCCAGATCAGCACGACCGTAAGCGTCCCCGACGGCGGAACAATCCTCCTCGGCGGTATCAAGCGGTTGAGCGAAGGCCGGAAAGAATACGGCGTCCCGATGGTCAACAAGATTCCGTACCTGAACCGGTTGTTTATGAACACGGCGATCGGCCGCGAGACCCAAAGCATGATGATGATGGTGACTCCGCATATCATCATTCAGGAAGAGCATGAACAGTCCATCACCGGACAGAGAGCGACCTCCATGTGATAACCTCCGACGATCCCTGGGACAGGATTCCCGGAACGGGGTTCCTGTGACGGGGTTCCTGTGACGGGGGAGATTCCTTTGACTCCTTTTTTATCCTGGAACGGTCATTCTTCCCTGAGAGTGACCGTTTTTTTACGGCTTCTTCTTTCACTTCCTCATTGCAGCCGCCAACGTAGCACGTTGCAGCCGGGAAACCCCGGCAGGCACTTGCCTCCCGGCTGCGCGGTCGGCCTCCGTTGGAATCGTTGTTCCGCTTGCGGACTCCAGCGACCATCGGGAGCGGGTCTGTGGCTCTCGGAGCGGTAGCTCCATCCGCCCGCCGCGGCGTCGCGGCCCGCCTGAGTCACCGAAAACTTTTTGGCAGAAGACCAAATGGATTCTTGATGCCGGACCGCGGAACGGACCGCGTCATTGACTTGACAGCAATATCGAGTGGGGACAAGACCTTTTCAATCTGGAGCGTTGGTGCAAGACGCACCCGGAAGCGGATGAAATGAAAGTGGCTTATTGGGGCAGTTATCCGCTTGAGTTGACGGAAGTGCCGTCCGGGGGAATGCCGCCAGCGAACGGTCCGCAGCCCGGCTGGTACGCGTTGAGTGTGAATTCTCTTTATGGCCGGGAAAAGCAATACCGGTATTTTCTCGACTTTGCCCCTGTTGACACGGCGGGTTATTCGATTTACATTTATCGTATCACACTGGAGGAAGTAAACCGAGTCCGCCGCAGAGAATGGCGGGGAAAATTGACGGTATTAAATATATGAAAATCGATAAAATAGAAGCGTTTCTTGTGAGGCTCCCGTTAAGGCAGCCGTTTTGTTGGGCGGACCAGTTCATTCCTTATATCGACTCGGTGTTTTTGCGGACGGAAAGTGACGGTCTTACCGGTTGGGGGGAAGTCATGCCGGGAAACGAGCCGACGCTGACCGCCGCTTGGTCGCATGGAGTTTATCTTTGCTTGACAGAATGTCTTTTGCCGAGGTTGGGAAAAAATTATTTGAAGACAACCGGTGACGATCTCGACAAATTGCTGGAGCCGATTCATGAAAACCGTCACGCAAAAGCCCTTCTTGATATGGCGTTTTGGGACATGCAGGCAAAACAGGAAAATAAGCCGCTCCACAAAATCATCGGCGGCGTCAAAGACTGTCTTGAAATTGGTCTCACATTCGACCGGATGAACGATATTGAGGATTTGCTGACAGCCATCAGACGGGCGGTTGACGACGGGTATCGGCGGGTAACGCTTAAAATCCGTCCCGGCTGGGATTTACGGATGCTCAGTATTGTTCGTGCAGAGTTTTCTACGCTGATGCTTCAGTGTGACGTCGAAGGGGCGTTGGACATGGAAAAACACAGCGAAATCATTTACCGGTTCGACGATTTTTTCCCAACTCTTTTGGAACAGCCTATTTCCGTTTACGAGTATGTCGGTCACGCCATGCTTCAGGACGCTCTCAAAACGGCGATTTGTATGGATGAATCGGTCACGTCGCTCCATCAGGCGGAAATTGTGCTAGACTTGAGAAGTGCGTCAACCATTTGCCTGAAAGTGGGACGTGTCGGCGGAATCACGGAGGCAAAGCGGATTCATGATGCCTGCAAAGCATGTGATGTCGCCTGCTATAGCGGGTTTGATCTGTTGACTTCTGTGGGATTTCGGTTTGCCGCAGCGGTCGCGTCGCTTCCCAACTGCACCTTGCCGACGGATTTCCTCCGTTGGGACGAAGTTTTTGAGGAAGATCCCGGTGTGCCGCTGGAAACGGAGCTGATTCCACTGCCGCAAAAGGAGCAAACCTCCGGTTCCGACACTAAAATGAACCGCGTGGCCAAGCTTTGGACGGAGCCGGGAATCGGACTTGAGCCGGACAGAAATATTCTTGACAAATACACTCTCGAACATTTCGTTTGGGAATAGCGGAGCGGTGAGTCCAAACAGGAAATATCAGGTATTCAGTAAAATTGAAGAAGATACAATGGATTTATAGTGAAAAAAAAGACAAAAAACAAGCCTGATGTTGTCAAAAAGGAGGGAACCGTTCTTTCGGCGGACGATATGGATCATGTCAACGTTCCCGGCAATACCGCCGTGACGGTCCGAAGACGGCGCAGCCGCCTCCTTCGCAAACTCGGATCGCTGAAATTCGGTATCGGCCTTATGGGGATACTGACGCTTATCCTTGCGTGGGCGACGTTTGTCGAAAACACTTATGATGCCACTTTTGCCCGTTACTATATTTATGATTCCTGGTGGTTTGAATCACTGCTGACTGTTCTGGGGGTGAATCTCCTCTGTTCCGCTCTTGCGCGGTGGCCGTGGAAAAAAATACATCTTCCGTTTCTTGTTGCGCATTTCGGAATTATCATTCTGTTGATCGGATGCTGGGGGACGGCTCATTTCGGACGTGAGGCCGAACTCTCGGTTTATGAAGGGGAAATGGGACGTTTTGCCGCCGATTTTGCCAAAACGGAACTCGCCTTTACCACTCTTGACTTCCATAAGCCGAAAGAATCGTCGGAAAAGGAGACGCTTTCCAGTCAGACCGTCCCTTTTTATCCGGCGCATGATTCGCATTTGAAACCGAAGTCGGAATTGCTCGAACAACAGCTGGAGGCGATGAAACAATATCCGCGGACCACGGTTCCGCTCACACTCGGACCGCTCAATTGGCAGGATTGCGCCGCGTGGAACTGGCTTTCCGGCGGTTTTTCGCACAAATACTCGCTTTTTCTGCCGGTGATGTTCACAAAGCGTTCTTCAGGAATCGTTTACAGCCAAAATGATGTCCGTCTGGAGATCGTCGATTATTATGCGGACACAACGCTGAAACCGGTGGAGCCGCTGAAAGTTCTGACGCTCTGGAAGTCTTCGGATTGGGAAACTTTCGAACTTCCGCTGGGAGGAAAAGCAGACTCTATGGAAGAGCGAATCTATCGGCAGTTCGACCCTTACACCAAAAGCGGAACAACCCCAAACGGGGAACGGATTGCCTTCAAACTTGCCAAATCCATGACGCAAACCCGCGCGTTTTGCGGAATCCGTCCGGCCGGCTTGCCGGGAAAATGGGGCGAGGTCGTTGTACGGCAGGGAGACGGGAATTATGGATTTTCCATGGAGGAACTTCTCCGGCGGCAGGAGGAATTTGCTCCGAAATTTGAAGAAAACCGTGAAAAAATCCGCGGCACGCAAATTAAAATCAGTGAAGAACAGAACCGTTTGATTGCGAGTCTGAAATCCCGTCCGGTTGAAGAGGACGAAAAGAAGGAAAGTCAAGAGAAAAATTCCGTTCAGACGGAAATTCAGGCGGAGATTGACCGCCTGGAATCCGAACTGAAAACATTTCAGACGGAACGGGAAACGCTTTTTCAGAAAATCCGGCGTCCCATCGGGGAAACTGGTCTGATGCTGGAGCTGGTTCGGATGATTCCCGGCTCCTTGGCGGCGGTGTTTCGGGTTTCGGCACAGGACGGCACTTCCCAATCCTTGTACCTCTTTGCCGATGCTCCGGAAAACAACACTTTTTGCGATCGTTTCGGACTGACCGGGGTCTATTTTGTTGATCCGGTCAGGCTGGCCGAGGAAGATTCGGGAGCGATTCCGCCGGCCTCGCTGGAGCGGATTCGAAAGCCTCGCCTGGAGCTTCTTCAGGGAACGGACAAAAAACTTTATTACCGTTATTGGGTCAACGGTCTGTTCCATAAAACCGGTGAAATCGAAAACCGGGATCAGGAAATCCTTATTGCCAACGATTCGGAAGCTCCGGTGAAGCTGAAGATTGACACATTCATGCCGCAAGACTTGCCGGGAATCCGGATTGAGCCTCGGTCGGTTTTTCAAAAAGAGTACGCTCCGAAGGAACGTAAACAGAGACCGGCTCCGCGGATCCGGGTTCGGGCGACCGTCGAAGGGGTGGAGGAGGAGTTTTGGCTGGCCCGGGACGAGACGCTGATTTATTCCCCTGACAACGAAGAGGCACGGCCTGTCACCGGCAAGACCAAAACCGTGACGTTTTCCTTTCCGTACACCCAGGTGGACCTCGGTTTTTGCCTTTACCTTCGGAAATTCGAGCAGGCGTTTGACCCGGGAACCGGAACGGCGGCTCACTATGCCAGTGTGGTGGACCTTCACCGTATCGACGACCTCAGTGCCTCGGCGGTCGAACGCGGGATTCGGATTCAGATGAATCAGCCGGGGATGTTTCAGGATCAGCTCACCGGACGGAAATATCGGGTCTATCAGTCGTCCTGTTCTTTGCCGTATTTTCCGGGAACGCCGCAATACGACTCGAAATTGGGCGGTTTGCTTTTGCCGATGGAGGAGACGCCGCGGGACAAACTGTACGCTTCGCTCTTTTCGATCAATTATGATCCGGGACGCGGCATGAAATACATGGGTTGTCTGATGCTTGTCCTCGGCTCCATCTGGCTCCTTTGGGGAAAGAATACCGTGACCCAAACGGGAAGAGAGTGCTGATACAAAGAGAGATGATGGACCGGATAGAGCGCAAGTATGGCATGAAAAAAGAGAATAATCATTGCCTCCGGCGGCCAACGCAAGGGCGTTGGATCCCGGATGGAGCTGCCGCTCCGAGAGCCACGGACCTGCTCCCGATGGTCGCTGGTATCAACCGGCGGAAAAATGTTTCCAACATGAAGGCCTAAAGTCTACAGCCTATCGCCTAAAGCCTACCCCGGGAGGCCGAAGGCGACTGCGACGGAACAACGTTTTCATGAGACTATCGAAAGGCAACGCATGTCTCTCTTCGAGTCATCACTCTCAACGGGAAGAGGAAAGATTAAAAATAAACTCAAGCGGATTGAAATTTCCCCTATGAAAAAGATATTGCTCTTGTTTGTGATTTTCATGATGTTTTCCGGTTCGGTACCGGCTCAGGAACTGGACTGGACAACATGGCGGAAGCTGCCGGTTTTCTCTCACGGCCGTGTGGTGCCGCTGGAGACTTATGCCCGGCGTCTTGTGTCTCAGATTTGCCGGACGGACGCACCGGTTTTGCAACTCGACGAACATGTGCTGGAAGAGGCCATGCGTGCGGGACATTTGACGGTGGATCAGGTCAGAAATATCCGGCAAAAATTTCCGGACGCCGGAAAAGGAAAACGGAAATTCCCTTCTTATGTGCTTCTGTTCGAATGGCTGGCGGACCCGGAACTTTGGGACTACATCCCTTTTCTGTACGTTGAAACTTCTGATGCCCGAAAGAATTATCTGGGCGTGGATTCCGGGACCGGGTCTCCTTATGTCACTCCGTACAGTGTTTCGGAACATGCGGAAGTTATTGAACAGTTGCTGACGAATTATGACGCCGCGAAGCAAAATCTTGATGAAGCGTCCGGGACGGTTCGCCGTTACGGCAAAACGCTTGAAAATTTGAAAACCGCGTATCTTCAGTTCCGCAGTTTTACCGCCGATCCCAATGTCGCGACGCCGCAAATGACGGTTTCCATGCTGGAACAGGCGGTCGTGAGTCTGATGGAGGCTCTGAGAACCTATGAAATGCTGCAGCAAAGCGGTGTGAGTGAATTGGAACTTCCGTTCACGCAAAACGCGGAAATGAAGGCATTGACCCAGAAAATTCAGACCGTTTATCTGCTCTACCGGCGTTCTTTGGAGGAAACCGGAGAACCGGTTGACAGCCGCAAGGCGGAGATGCTCTTCGAGGTGACGCTCCGTTCGCTTGAGGAAATGCTTCCTGCGGCGGAACGTTACCGGCGGCAGATTTTCACTTCGGACGGGACGGACGATCTTTCCCTTCAGCGTCCCCGAATGCTGGCCGAAACCTTTTTTTTCCAGCTTCAACAGATTCGGATGTTTTGCGAAGCGGGCTACATTGCTCTTTACGATTCCGAGGACATGCTGCATGTGTGTCCGTTACTTTCGGCGGAGGTGCTCAAGGCGGATCGTTCTCAGAAAATCAGCGGACAACCTTGGCTGTCTCTGCAAACTTTTCTGAGGGGATCGGACGCCATGGTGAGACGGTTTGCGGATCCGAATCTTCCCCAAGTGGAAGATGAACTGGCGGAAGACAACACGCACCGCAAGATTAAAATCGCTTTTCATGAAATGGTTGCCGCCTATCAAAGTGTCGATTTCAATCGTGTGAAACTGTTTGCGGACGCGTCGCGGAATCTCGCAGAGAGACTGCGCCGTATTGCGGAAACCTCGGAACCGGTGAGACGGAATCTGCTGCCGGCGGATTCGCAAAGCGGAGAGATTTTCGCCAAAACCGCCATGCCGGAACCATTGGTGATTACGGCGGAGTTTTACTACGAAATTCTGGCTCCGTTCCGCAATATGTGGCGAGGCAGCCTGACCGCGTTTTGTCTGCTGTTGATTTCCGCTTTGTTGTCATGCCTTCCGAAATCTCTGAAACGGTTTGAACTCTTCTTTTTCTGGACAGGATCGGTGTTTCTCATTCTCACCGAACTTGTCACATTGACAGGAATCGTTTTTCGTACTTATTTTACCGGATGGCTCCCGATTTCCAGCAAATATGAGACCGTTGTGTTTCTGGCGTTTTCCCTCGTGGGACTCGGTTTTTGGGCGACTTTTTACCCGCTTTTCCGTGACCGTCTGAAAAAAGCGTGGATTCGGACATCGCTGGCGGATTCGAGGAGCCGGCAAGTGACGAAAAACACCACCCAATGGAAACGGATTCTTCTTTTGCCGCGGGCGATTTTAACGGTGTTGACGCTTTATCTCCTTTTATGGGCTTCCTACGGAGAACTCAGCGGCGGCGTTCTTCGCTGGAATACCGTCAAAGAAGCGTTTTTGATGAATGATCCGCTGGACTGGATTGCGGTGATCCTCTGCATGGGACTCATTGTTTGGGCGGTTCCCCGTGCGGTTCTGACACTTCTGCTCATTCCGTTTGTCGGTCCGCCGATTCCCGGGGAAAAGGATTCCCGGGGTTCCCAAAACAAACCCGTTTCAACGAAAACCGTGTGGAATCAGATTTTGGAACGGAAAATTTTCCTCCTTGCGGCGGCGTTTCTCGCTGTCGGAGCCGGAAAGTACGCAAGTGCCCAAGTGATGAATTTTTCTCCGCTTCAGGCGGTGCTTCGCAGTAATTTTTGGCTGGCGGTTCATATTGTGGCAATCATGATCAGTTACGCGTCCGGAGCGATCGCGTGGCTCCTTGCCCTGATCGCGACCGTCGCCTGTCTTTTTGGAAAATGGAAGCAGGAATCCTCCAAGACGGGACCGTCCGCCATAGAGCTTCCGTGGCTGAGCCGTCTGTTGATTCCGTATCTTCAGAATTTGATTGGAGTTACCGTGCTTTGTCTGGCGATCGGCACCATCTTGGGAGGCCGTTGGGCGGATTATTCCTGGGGACGTTTCTGGGGTTGGGACCCGAAAGAAGTTTGGGCACTTGTCACACTTTTGTTTTACGTCATCGTGTTGCATGGCCGCGTCGCAAAATTGTACGGAAATTTCGGCCTCATTCTCGGCGGTCTCTTCGGACTTTTCGCCATTGTGATGACCTGGTACGGCGTCAACGAAGTGCTGAAAGGAAGCCGTCACGCTTACGCGGCGTCCGACACGGGAAGTTGGGTCACCACACTGCTTTTGTGTTTTGTGGCGGCCAACATTTTCCTGGGAATGCTGGCGTTATTCCGCTATCTCATCAAAAAAACCATTCTCGAAGCGGAAATCTACAACGACCAGTATAAGTCCTAGGCGTTTCCTTAACCGCTTCCAACCGACAGAGATGTAGGAAAACACCGTTTTTCTATGTAGGCTCCTACATTACTGTCGGTTTTCTTTCAAAAATGTGCGGTTATCTTGTTTCTTGAAAAAACATAAGTCATTCTGTGCCATAAGGTTAAGGAATGTTGACTATTTTATTTCTTGATTGGCACAAAAAATGATGTCTTTTCACCACAGGTAAGTTTCACTGTGAAAGTTTTTCAAAACTCAAAACAAAAAACAAGGAGAATTAAGGATGAAAAAAATCACAAAAAAGAGTTTGATGATGACCGCAACGGTCAGTGTCTGTCTTGTCACCGCCTTGGTGTACCTTTACGCCAATTCCGGGACAGCGACCATTCCGACGGCGGAACTTCATTGCAAGTTTGATTTAGCAGACAAGGATCGCGACGGTTTATTGAGTCAGGAGGAATTTGACGGATATGTTGCGGCAATGAACACTGTCCAACCGGTCCGTTACGATTCCGTCACGTCTGTCGGAAGCACTTCGGATTCATGCGGCATGGAAGGGAAGTCCGGTATGAAACAGGAGAGCGGCGGTTGTTGCGGAGGAATGAGCGTGAAAACCGTATCCCTTTCCGAAAAAGAGGGAGACTGCTGCAGTTCCAAAGCCGAAACCGCCAAGACCGGAACGAAAAAAGAAGGGGGCTGTTGCGGAGGAATGAGCGTGAAAACCGTATCTCTTTCCGAAAAAGAGGAAGACTGTTGCAGTTCCAAAGCTGAAACCGCCAAAACCGGAACGAAAAAAGAAGGGGGCTGCTGCGGAGGAAAGGAATGAAAGATTCGTGGAAATTGGTCCTGTTAAAATAAAATATTACCAAATGAAAAGAAAAAGGAAAGTTGAGGAAAAAATGTCTGTTCGCAAGCCATGGTTTGGTTTTACGTTGGTGGAGTTGCTTGTCGTCATTGCGATCATCGGGATATTGATTGCCCTGTTGCTTCCGGCGGTCCAGGCGGCGCGGGAAGCGGCACGCCGAATGCAGTGCACCAACAATCTGAAACAAATGGCATTGGGTTGCCATAATTTTTACTCGGCGCGAGGTATGTTTCCCAAATGGACCGGGTGCGGTTCCAAAAGTTATACCGGTACCGGATCATACGACAAAACAAGCATCTATGCCGGTTTTTCCGTTCAGGTCGGGATTCTGCCGTATATTGAACAGGCGGCGTTGTATCAAACGGAAGGGTATCAATACAATGGTAACGCCGCTACGTTAACCGGTACGGTGCGGACGATTGCCCAGGACTATGGTCTGGAAGCGGGGCAGGGTGATTACAACGACAGTTCAAAACGTGCCTATTCTTCAGGAAACAGTGCCGGTTGTTTTCTCGCCAGTACCTTTTTGGTTGGTCCCGCTCTGTTGACAACCGGCGGGGGAAATACCCGTGCGGCTCAATACAGCGAAGTGGTCAATTTGTCCAAAGTTGTGATTCCGTCTTTTCTTTGTCCGTCGGAAAGCGAGACCGAGTATTACAAGGAGTTTGATGTCCGCGGGGTTCGCATCAACCAGCCGGGATTGGGAGCCGCTACGAATTACATGGCATGTAACGGTTCGGGAACCGGATATAATTATGATAGCTGTGCAAACGAAAGTGACGGCATTTTTATTTCCGGGGCGTCACGGGGATTTGAAAAGGTTACGGATGGTTCAAGCAATACTCTCCTGCTCAGCGAAGCCAAATTGGGCAATCGGGATATGGGAGGAGGAGATGGCGGTTCGTTCTCGACTCCCCCTGCTCTTGAAAGACCCTGGGATAAAGTCGCCATGCCGGAACTTGAAAACAGCTTCAACAACGAACAGAGGACAAGCCGAAAGGGTTTGGAAGGGATTTTCTTTGATGACAGTACCGATTATGGAACGTTCCTGACGGCACATACGCAATCATGGTACGGTTCGCGGGGGTATCTTTGGGTCATCGGTATCAGTCACGCGACAGGGTTCAATACGTTTCTTCCGCCGAATCCGCCGTTCCCTGATTGGGGAACGCGGCAGGGACGCGGAATCTTTTCCGCAAGAAGTTATCACACCGGCGGAGTCAACGCCGCTTATGCGGATGGTTCGGTGGCGTTCCAGGCGAATGGCACAGACCGTCAGGTATGGCATCGGTTGGGCTCCATGAATGATGACAGTGCGGTCCTTCCCAATGAAATTCCGTGAAAATGTTACCCTGTTCCGATGATTTTATGAGGACAAAAAAATCATGTTGCGAAAAATTCTTTTTCAAATCATTCTCCTGATCCTGGTTTTAACCGGTTTGAATGGTTGTCACAAGCCGTTGCCGGAACGTCCGCAAGGAATGCCGGCTCTCTATCCCTGCACCGTTTCGGTCACATTCGGAGGCCGTCCGATTTCAGGCGTGCAGGTCGTGCTTGTACCGGAAGAAAAGGATTCCCGATGGCGGCCTACCGGACTCACGGACAGCCGGGGAATCGCCGTTTTGAGCAGCAGTTACGGCTATGCCGGTGCTCCGGAGGGAAAATATACGGCAACATTTTCACTGATTCGTGAACCGGAAGAGGGGGCCTCACGAGGAGCGTCTTCCCTCTCGCTGATTCCGCTCAAATACAGTCCCGGCAAATCACAGGAAAAAATCGAAATCGTCTCCAAAGGAAAAAATGACATCACCTTGTCGCTTGACGGCGGTGAAGAGTATAGGAAATAAAGGATAAAAGCAATGAAAAGCAATACGATTCTGACAGGATTGATCGGAGCGGCCCTTGGAGTGACGATGACCATTCTTGTCTTATTACTTTCTCCGTTGGTCCCGCGTGGAAACAACTTCCGCGCGGCGGATTTCTCTTTTACCGCGACCGACAAAAACAAGGACGGAGCGGTCACGCAAGAGGAATTTCGGGCGTTCCTGCTTGCCGATGCGAAGTCAAAAGCGATTGAGATGCGAAACGCCGTTTCCGGTTCATCGCAAAATACCAAAAGTCAATTTATCAGTGCCGACAGCAATCAAGACGGCAAGGTCAGCCCGGAGGAATTGGCGGCTTATTTTAAAACGAATGCGGTCAAAACAACACCGGATCCCGATTGTCCGCTTCAAGGGGCTTGCGGCGACGCCTGCTGTCACAGTGAATACACCTGGGAAAACAGCAAGCCGGAATATCATTTCAAAGGGCCGTCGGGATTTGCCGCGTCCCAAGAAGGTTCGGCGGTCTTTGTTGTGCATCATGACGCGGATGAAATCGCCGTGCTTGATCCCGTTCAGAACAAAATCCTCCGCACCATTCCCGTCGGACATGAACCGAACGGCGTCACATTGAGCGTGGACGGAAAAACGCTGTACGTCACCTCCGGCAGCGACCGGGGACTTTTGCAGGCTTTTGACGCGGAATCAGGTCAAAGGCTTGGGGAAACGGCGGCCGGTCATACGCCGGCGGCCCCTGTTGTCACGCCGGACGGCAAACGACTGTTTGTTTGTAACCGGTTCAACAATAATGTGGCGGAATATGTTTTGCCGGAACTGAAACGGATACGGCACATCCATGTGGTGCGGGAGCCTCGCGGAGCGGTGGTGTCGCAAGACGGCGGCAAACTGTTTGTGATCAACTTTCTGCCGAACGATCCGAACAACGATCCTGAACATCCCGATGCGGAGATTCACGTGTCGGCGCAAGTTTCCGTGATCGACACCGTGTCGGGCGATGTCCAAAACATCCGGCTTCCCGACGGAAGCTGTGTGGTCCAGGGAATCTGTCTGTCGCCGGACGGCGGTACCGCGTATCTGACGCATCTCGTGTCGCGCTACAAAAACGCGACGGACAAACTGGATTACGGTCAAATGAATGTCAACGCGATAAGTCTTCTGGATGTTGCCAAAGCGGAGTATGTCAACACCGTGCTGCTTGACGACGCGGAACTCGGTGCCGCGAATCCCTGGGGAATCACGGTTTCCCGCGACGGTTCGCAAATTTTCGTCGCCATTGCCGGAACCGGCGAAGTGATTGCGATTGACGCGGCGGCCATGCACCGAAAACTCGCGGAAACCCAGGCGGATGTTTCAAACGATTTCACCTTTTTGGACGGAATCAAAAAACGGATCAAGCTCGAAGGCAAAGGCTCGCGGGAACTGATTGCCGTTCAGGACGGCGTGTATGTCGGAATGTTTTTTAACGACACCTTGCAAAGAATTGATTTGCAAAGCCGCAACGTGACGGAAATCGCTCTCGGTCCGGCAACCGGACTGTCGCAAAAACGGGCGGGGGAAATGTATTGGAATGACGCGTCGCTCTGTCATCAGCAGTGGCAAAGTTGCGCGAGCTGTCATCCTGAAGGGTGCATGACCGGCATGAATTGGGACTTGCTGCATGACGGAGCCGGCAATCCGAAAAACACCAAGAGTCTTTTGTTCAGTCACGACACGCCGCCGACCATGTGGCTCGGCGACCGCAAACACGCTCAGCAGTGCACGCGGACCGGTTTTCGGTTTATCATGTTCACCATGCCGCAGCGAGCCCCGTGTTTTACGATAGACGAATACACCCGTGAAATGCAGCCGCTGAAAAGCCCTTATCTTGTGGACGGCAGGTTGAGTGAACAGGCTCTCCGCGGCAAAAAGATTTTTGAAGACGAAAAGGTCGGCTGTGTCCATTGTCATTCGGGGGAATATTTCACCGATGGGAAAATGCACCATGTGAAAAGCCGCGACCAGTATTCCGGCACAACGGATTTTGATACGCCGACACTCATCGAGGTGTGGCGGACCGCACCTTACCTGCATGACGGACGTTATGTGGACCTCAGGGATGTTTTCAAAGTCGGCAGACACGGCGATGTCGCCGGCGATGTCGAAAAACTGACCGGGGAACAGATTGACGATCTTGTTGCGTATGTGCTTTCACTGTGATTTTTACGAGACCGCTTCCCTTTTGACAGGAATCAGGACCATGAGAACAAAACCGTTGACCGTCGCCTCCTTACTGTTTTTGACGGCGTTGACTCTCGCCGGATGCGGCCGTTCCGCCGCTTCACCGAATGTTTCCTCCGCGGGGACGCCGGTGGAGATGCACCTTGCCGCCGGGTCGGGATTGAAAGACTGCCTGAACGAAATGATCGCGATGTATCAGACCGCTCATCCGAACGTCACAATCATTGCGAATTACGAAGCGTCGGGAACGTTGCAGCAGCAAATCGCCAACGGGGCTCCGGCGGATGTGTTTGTCTCGGCCAGTCAGGACAAGATGAATCGGCTTGAGGAAAAAGGACTTTTGCTTGCCGGAACACGCCGGAACATTGTTGTCAACAAACTTGTTTTGATTGTTCCGAAGGGAAGCACGGCGATTCACTGTTTCAATTGTCTCGCGACGGACAAACTCAAAGAAAAGGGACTTGCCATCGGGGATCCGAATGTCGTGCCGGCCGGAAAGTATGCCACGGAGATTTTTCAATCGCTCGGCACTTACGACAAAATCATGCCGAAAGTCGTCCTTGCGCAAAATGTCCGTGCCGTCCTCACGTATGTGGCGCAGGGCGAAGTGGACGCCGGCATCGTGTATCTGACCGATGCCATGATGATGCCGGATCAAGTCGAAGTGAAAGCGACGGCGCCGGAAAAGAGTCATGAACCGGCGATTTTCCCCGCCGCGGTCGTCATCACAGGAGATCATCCTGACGCCGGAAAAGCGTTTCTCGATTTTCTCACCACCCCGCAGGCGGAGAATGTTTTCCGAAAATACGGCTACGAAACGGCCATGTGAACCGTCGCGAAGTTCTCCTGCGGATTCCGGGGAGGATTCCGAAGGGAGTACTGCTTTGCAAGCCGCCGGCGGAACCGTATGCGGAGTCTCCGCGGCGGTCACATGTGGAAGTCGAACCGGGTTTGCCCTTCGGAAACCGTGATGACCTGCTTGCTTGCCGACCCGTATTCGGGAGGCGTCACGTCTTTGTA
>JAISQK010000310.1 GCA_031274255.1 Planctomycetaceae bacterium
GGTTGTTTCCGCAAGCTGGGCGGAAAAATGACGTATCCAAACCTTTTCCTCGAACAGTATGTTTTCGATTGGTATTGCCTTGATTGAAAAAAGCCTGTCATGCTTCCGTTTTTGAGGAGTAGTCACCTTGGA
Organism: Planctomycetaceae bacterium; assembly: GCA_031274255.1. Lineage (GTDB taxonomy): Bacteria > Planctomycetota > Planctomycetia > Pirellulales > Thermoguttaceae > WRMR01. The sequence continues at coordinate 133 of JAISQK010000310.1, forward strand.
GAGGACATAACATGCAAGTAAGAAGAAATGATAGCACAGACCTGATGACGGAAAAACAATGGCGAATCCTCGACAGTCAATCGATTGAGACCACGGAAGCCGGTGGTGAGGAACGCGGACTATTTTTTCAACCAAAAAAAGCAGTCCGTCTATCTCATAAGTCACAAAGTGGCGTCTCGCTTGCATCAAGCGGTGCGCCGCGTGTCTTCGGCAACATTTGACATTCACCGATTTGCCGTTTCCGGACAAGTCTGTTGGAAAACATGGAGACCGTTTATGTAAATCATCAAAAATGCTCTAACCCCGCCAGCCGATGACGAAGATGTTCCAGACCGCCTGGACGGCCTCTTTTTTGTTGATTTTCGACCGTCCCCGCGTGCGGTCCGTGAATGTGATTGGAATCTCCGTCAGCACCGCTCCGTTTTTTTTCAGCCGGTAGAGGATTTCTTCAAAAAACGAATATCCCTGCGACCGGAAAGGACCTTCCAGCACCCTGCGAAGCGTTTCGACCCGGTAACACCGGAACGCGCCGCTGTTGTCGCGTGTTTTCAAACCGAGACAAAGTCCCGCCCAAAGATTGATGAGCCGGCTCATGATTTTACGGTGTGCCGGCCAGCCAAGAATTTTCCCGCCGGTGACGTAGCGTGAACCGATGGCCGCATCAACCGGTTCGTTCATCGCCCGCAAAAGTTCGGGAATTTTCTCAGGCGGATGACTGAAGTCCGCATCCATATTAATGACAAAATCATAATCATGCGCCGCCGCATGACGAAACGCGTCAAGAACAGCGGAACCGAGTCCCCGTTTGCCGTGCCGGATCATGCAGCGGATTCGCGGATCTTGTGCGGAACGTTCCCGGACATACCTGCCGGTTCCATCCGGCGAATCGTCATCAACCACAAGAATCTCCGCGTCGGGAACCGCGGCCAGAACCGCATCCAGCAGCGCGGGAATGTTTTCCATTTCATTGTATGCGGCAATGGCGACAAGGAGTTTCGTCATGGAATTTTTTTCGTTCCGCGATGGAGAGAAACGGTCATTTCGAGCGCACGAAGTTCCTCATTCAATCCGGATTCCTCGTCCTGTTCCATCGCGGCCTGACCATACCGGACGCGGTAAAAGGCGTCCGCCATTTTTTTCGGAATCGACATCACCTGTTCCGGGCGGAGTGGAAGCGTCTCCTCGCCGAGGGTTCCGTTCCGCCGGAGAGGGAGTATCATCCGGCTTTGAAGAAACGCCGCGCTGCGCCGGGCAAATTCCCGCTGCGTCTCGGCGGGGTTCCGCGTGAGACCGGCCCGTGCAAGACAAAGTTCAAATTTCCGGTAAAACACAATGTTGGAAAACGAGTCTTGCGGCGCTCCTTGAAACGGAAGACGTAACAGCCGGAGAAATCGCGGAATCAGAACTTTGACGATCATGTAAGTCAGAGTCAGCAGTATTCCCAGCGGAAGACAAATCAAGACGAAATCATTCCCCTGCCAGCGGCCGCTTGTGATGTTGGTGAAAATCTCACGGTATTTGCCGAGGATACTCCGTCCGATTTCGATCCAGTACGTTTTGTCGAAGAACCGGTTTTTCAGATTCCGAAAAAATTCCTGAATCGGCGCGTAAACCATTTCTCCCTGACGGTCGGGATTGAAGTTGAGGAAATTGTTACTCCAGAACGTGTTGAACCATGTCTTCCACTGACTCCATGAAAATTGCGGCGATCCGGGTTCCGCTCCTTGCGGCATCGGATCAAGCCGCAGCCAGCCGCCGTACCGCCACCAATCCGCATACTCCGGCGACTTCAGATTTTCAGGAAGACTTTCCGGCGGAAGATAGACTTCGACCCAGGCGTGAGCGTCGCATTCCAGAACGGGATACATTCCGTTTTCATCCGGTGTCAGCATCTCCGTTTTATACCCCAGAACCAGCCGCGACGGAATCTCCAGCGAGCGAAGCATCATGGCCAGCGTTCCGGCAAAATACTCGCAGTGTCCCTGGGGATTCCTGCGGACGAAATCCTCAAGCGGGTCAAGATCGGGACTTCGCATCACTCCGCCGAGAACATAGGAAAACCGGTCGTTTTCAGAAAGCTGTCTTTCCAGATTCCTCGCACGCGCCACGACATCAAGCGGCTCGAAAGTCTGTTTCTGAAACGGAGCGTCCCAATCCCGTGCAAGTCTTGCAAGTCCCGGAAAACTTTCCCGGTCGAACTGAAGCATTTCCTCCATGTCAACCGGTTCTTGTGACGGTGTCAGACTCACCTGATTTCCTGCCTGAAATGCCGTGGTGACGAGGTCAAAGGGAGAGGGATTGTACGGATTGCTGCGGCGCAAAACACGGTTCTGAAAACAGATCATGTCGGGGGAATCGTGATTCCGGCGGACGAAAAACGGCCACGGTGTAAAAATCACGGGATTTCTGCGTGACGGAGCATAGGAAAAGTTCATCCTCACGACGTCAAGGCCGGGGGCAAACCGGAAACGCCGCCCGTCCTGTCCGTCGTAGAAATCCCCCGGAACATGATTCGGAATAAAGTGTGGTCTGAATTCCCTGTCCGAAGCGTCGGAACCGTTGACTCCGCCATACATTCCGGAAGTCAGAATCACGTTGCCGTACGGGTCACGGGAATAGACCCGGTCACTTCGGGACACATCACTCCAACGTCCGCGCCGGTAATGATTCAGCACCACACCGCGAAAATAGACGGAATTTCCTCCGATGGGAAGGTAGGAGTCCCCGGACTGACTGACCTCCGAAAAACCGACATCAAACACTTTCCGCTGACTCTGACTTACCATTCCGAGTGAACCGAGCCGCACTTCTTCGGAAAAACCGACCGTATTCCGGGCACGGATCCGCCCTATCGCCCATCCCTGTTCCGTGCTGAAACAAATGTCCATGATGTTGATTTCTTCGAACCGCGGCACCAGAAAAAAAACGAACAGTCCGACAAAAAGGGAAATCAGCGTGCCGAAAGCAAGCCGGGCATAGAGTTCCGCCCGGATTCCCGCCAAACCGGTGACACGAGCCGTCGAAGAAGAGAACGCGGCTTTTTCCTCGAGAGACGGCCACCGGACTTCAGATTTCCGCGGCACTTCCCGTTTCAAGGAAGAAACAGGGGATACGGACGGTTCCATGTCTGTCGAAGAATTTTCCGGGATGCTTTCGGAAGAACTCTCCTTGTATTGTAAAACCAGGGACAACGGACCGGTCAAAAAGGTGGCGGCTACGATTTTGACAATCCTGTAAAAATCCTGGCGAATGGTCAGTTCCGACCGTCTTATCCGGAACAGCGACCGGACAAACATATTTTCCTGATAAAAATTACGGTCCTGCTCCAGATTGATGAGTACGATGGTTGATAATGCGGAAAAAGTGTACAGAATCATCAGGAATGCAAAAATGACATTTTGCTGGAAGACTGTCGCGACAATCGCCTGAAGAAATGAAATCAGCAGGATGTGCCACCGCGTCCGCAGTGTTTTTTTACGGAACAGCACGACGATCTGTACAAAAACCAAAACGCGGGCGATTCCCACCGCCAACTCCGCAACATAATCGTGCCAGATATAGACAAGAGCGACAACGACAATCAGCACAATCAACGAGTTGCTCAGTTTCGGTCCGATTTGAAAAATCTGCCGATAATCGGTCACCCATAGACTTGCGACCGCTCCCGCAATCGTTGCCGCAGAGAGAAACATCTCATTTTCTCCCAGTCCAAGCATAAAAGAAGCAAGACAGGCAATAAAGGCAAGATGAAAAGCGATGTAATGTTGCAGTTGCAAATTTCAGACTCCTATTGAAACGTCAATCTCTCTAAAATAGCAGATTTCTTAAAAAAAAGCAAGAGATCCGTACTCTTCACCACCAAAATGACGGTTTTCAAACAAAATTCCATGAGGAATAAGAATCCTCCATGCCGCATGGAATCGGCAAACAATAAGAACGACCGTCCATTTCTTCCGGCCGTTCTCTTCTCAATGCCGGTGTTTTTCCCGGGAAAGCCGTTCGACAAGCCTTTCACGCGTGCTTTTAAGGGTTCCGCCGCTTGCCGTTTCCCCGTCAAGCGTTACAGTTGTTTTTTGATCGCCTTGCCGACATCAAACGTCACTTCGGTTTTTTTGCCTTTTCCGGTGATTTCCAGTTCATGCGGCGTTGTTTTAGCGTCGGAGTATTTTCCTTCGACCATCGCATACGTCTTGTAGCTTGCCGTTTCTTTTTCTCCATCTTTGTATACACTTTCCTTATAAACAAAATCACTGTCGATATTTTTGGTCACAACGACTTTAAATTGACCGGTAGGCGATCCGGGAAAACCATAAGTGAGTACAACAGCGGTTCCCGAAGAATCGGTGATTGCCGAACTGTGCCATTTCCAGTTGGTCTGGTCCGGCGGAACAAGTTCTGATTATTTCATTTTTTCTGCGTTGCCGTATTACGTTCAACTTTGATGTCGAATACATTCGTTTTACCGTCCACTGTAACCGTCAAACCGCTCGTGTCGGGGTTTGCGTATTTTTTTGCAATAAGCGGCGTTTCTTTGCGTCCGATGATATCCGGGTCGCCGTCGCCGTTTTTGTCAGGTCCCGTTTGGAGTTCCACCTGCACCGCTTGAATATAAACTTTATATTCACCCTTCGGCAGACCATTCCCCTCCGCCTCGAAACCCAGCGTATATTTCCCGTCTTTATCAATGTCGCCGCGTGCCTGATTCGTGCCGCTGACAAAACCAATCGTTCCTTCCGGCAGCGGTTCGCCGTTGTCCTCAAAAGTAATGCGTCCGCCGAACGGCACATTATTGGAACAACCGATGCATGCAATGGAAACAAATAAAGTAACAATAATAAATACACGTTTCATCATGAATTTCTCCTGATTTTATTCTAAAAGTTTGATACCGTTTACGGTAATCGATAATTACCCGCAGGGAAATTTTCGCTGGAATTTATTATTCCATTTTAACGTGAACGGTTGCAAAATTTTATGATAACATTTTCTCTATAGGTTGAAAATACGGCAACTTGTGAAAGGTTGCCGTCAGTAATCGCCGCGAGTCCAAAGACGATAGCGGTGTTAAGTTAATTAATATTACCGCCGTTTTTCAACGGCGGTCTGTTGTTTGCAATATTTTACGGTAAACTTGCGGCATTACCGTCATTGACAATCGTTAACTGCGTTACAAGACGCGGCAGTGCTGTTGTCGAAATTTGATGTACTGAACCGTCGCCGACAAGGAAATTTACAACACCCGGATGTCCGCTGCCTAACTGTTCCTTCCCTTCACGATTCGGCGTACCGCCGGAAACAGGGCTGGTCGAATAGTTTGGGTCGTTCGGTCCTCTCGCAAACAAATTGGCATCATCGCTGACGATACGCGCCATCAATCCTCCTCCGGCATTGCTATAAGCAACGGTATAAGTACCGTCCCAACATACTTGAGGAAATGTTGTGTCTTCACGATACCTTGCGGGAATGTGTTTTTCCCCCAGACATAATTGATTGCTCGTTCCGTCCGACCACCAACTGAAAGTCTTGGTGTATGTCCAATCGGTAATACGTCTTCCGTGACCAACATTACCCTGACTGCCGTCGCCGTTCATAACAAGCGTCGGTAATTTGAATGGACCGACAAATGTGCGCTGAGCACGTTGGTCGGTATTACCGTCATAGTAGCAATAGTACCGTTCCCAGTTGGAGGAATAATTGTCTTTAGCGGTGAGAACAACGTAGTCTGTTTTGGGACCGGCTTGGTCATGACTGCCCAGTGTGTATTTCGCCGAACTGCCGCGCGAAGTGGGGCAGGTGTACGCCGGGATTGCCATTTTTATTTTCAACTCATCGTTGATGTTCGCGTTGTTACCGTTAGTTTTAGGAATGGTAGTGTCATCGCCCGTTGCGGTTTTACACTTACCAAACACATTTCTTTCCTCGCAAGCACTATAGACTGTTTGCGCTTCGATGTATGGGTAGAGGAACATGTGAAATGTCGGTCTATCCCCAAAAAGGCAAATCGGCGGAAGACCGTTGTTGGTATCGTGAAAGTTGTGAACCGCCAGCCCGATTTGCTTGAGATTGTTGCTGCACTGCATTCGCCTTGCGGCTTCGCGGGCCGCCTGAACGGCGGGTAACAAGAGTGCAATCAAAATCCCGATGATGGCAATCACCACAAGAAGCTCGACAAGGGTAAAAGCGATTCGGGCAGTCAAATCCGACGGGGTGGTGGATTCGGAACGGACAAAAGAGCTTTGGACAGTGTTTGCAGCACTTTTCGTATCGACAACATTTCCATTTGCAGCATTGGCTTCTACGATACGGGAGACCGTACAGACTACCCCCCCCCCC
>JAISQK010000147.1 GCA_031274255.1 Planctomycetaceae bacterium
AGTCCTGAATCGTCACTCCGAACCTCAAGATTCTATTCTCGACGCCCCAAACCGTCACTCGGAACCTCAAGATTTCCTCCAGGAAGCCCGGAATCGGAGAGAGAAAGGATAAAATCCGTTCTCTGATATTCAGAAAGAATGCCTCCGGCGGGCAACGCGAGGGCGTTGCATCCCAGTATGCTCCCGGCCTCTTCAAGGCGGTCGCTTTCAGATAGAAAATCTTTCCACTTGGAGACCGAATGGAACGCAGTGACCATGAGGCTACTGTGATGGAACGGCATGCTGCCGGCAAATTCCCTTAATTTAACAACCTCCTTCTGAACGGGAGGAAAATCTTCAAAAATTGGTCAAACGATTGATTTTTACATGGTCAGATGGTAAACTATTCCGGTACGTACAGGTTTTCCAATGAGTTGAAAAAGACAGAAGGGTATTGACATGCAGACAAAATCCGGATTCCCATTTCTTTCGGGGCTTTTGATTTTTTTGACATTCCTGAGTCCGGCCCTCTTTGCCGGAGAGATTTCTTTGGAGTCGCTTCTCCGGGAAATGGTGGACCGGACAGCGGTCACGCGGTTTCCCGAACCGTTTTACACATGTCGGCAGGCAAGCAGTTATGACCGTGCGTCCACCGCTCCTGACAAACCGGGATGGTATGCCAATGCCGATACGTCGCAGTTTGTCCGGGACGAAAGGAACGGCGATCGTAAGGAATGGGTTCTCCTGGATGCCGACGGTCCCGGTGCGGTTGTCCGCTGGTGGATCACCGCACCGCATTACAAGGCGACCTTCCGGATTTACCTTGACGGTGCGGCGGAACCGGCGGTGGAAGCCAACATCGGTGATCTTGTCGGCGGGGATTTTCTCGTCAGTGCCCCGCTTTCGGAGGAAACCGCCCGCGGACGGAACCTTTATCTTCCGATCCCTTATGCGAAACATATCAAGGTCACGGCGGATGAGATGCCGACGCAGCAAAACCTCTATTATCAAATCAACTACCGCACCTATACGCCGGGAACCGCTGTCGAAACGTTTTCCCGTGAAATCCTGGAGAAACAGACCGGTCTGGTCCGTGATGTTCAGAAAACTCTCGTCGAACCGGCGGAAGTTTTCGGTTCCGAACATGCCCCCGAAGAGAAAGCTCCCCGCGGCATCGCAAGAACCGGAAGTCTGAGAGTGGAATCGAAACCGAATCCGGAAATGACCGCAAATCCTGCTGATTCGGAATGGGTTGGAACCGACCGTTTCCGTGACAAACATCAACACAGAGCCGCAACAGACAGACCGTTTTACATCAGCGGTCTTAAAATCCGTGTGGAGGCCGATGATGTTCCGCAGGCACTCCGAAGCATAGTGTTGAGAATCACTTTTGACGGCAAGGAAACCGTGTGCTGTCCGCTGGGGGACTTTTTCGGCAGCGGTGTCGGAATCAATCCTTACCAAAGCTGGTACTCTTCGGTCACGAAAGACGGTGAGATGATTTCCCGATGGCCGATGCCGTTCCGTTCGGAAATGTTAATCACGCTTGAGTCTCTGAAGAATCAAAAGTTCGCGGTGACTTGTCATTACGATCTTTCTCCGTATGAGTGGGACGAACGGTCGATGTACTTCCACTGCAATTGGCGTCAGCAGCGGGAGATGGAGACACTCGGCGGTGACGGCACGGACTGGAATTACATCACCATTCAGGGCAAGGGCGTTTTCGCCGGAGACTCGCTTTCCGTTGTGAACCGCCACACGGCCTGGTGGGGTGAAGGGGACGAGAAAATCTTTGTTGACGGTGAAACCTTTCCTTCGCATTTCGGTACCGGAACGGAAGATTACTACGGCTATGCCTGGTGCACGCCGGCCTTTTTCGAGTCGCCGTTTCACGCGCAGCCGCGTGCGGAAGGCCCCGACAATTTCGGCAACACCACGAATTCCCGCTACCGTCTGCTTGACGGCATTCCATTCACGGCGAGTTTCCGCTTTGATATGGAAGTCTGGCATTGGGCGAAAACGCAAATAGATTACGCTGTGACCTCGTACTGGTATGCTCTTGGTGACGCAACCACCAATCCGCCGGACAACGTGAAAAAGGAAGCCGCTCATAAAGTTTCCTACAAAACGGAGAATTACGTTTTTCTGATTCCCGGCTACGGCATTGGGAACAAGCCCAGGGGGAACCTCTCCATTCAGAATATGTCGAACCGGCCGGGCAAGTGGCACAATAACGAACAACTCTGGTGGACCGGCGCGAAACCGGGAAACGACCTTGTCCTGAAAGTCAAAACGGAACATGCCGGGAAACAGAAGCTGATTGTTTCAATGACCAAAGCCGCGGATTACGGAATCATGCGGTTTTGGCTCGACGGACAAAAGGTCGGCGAACCGGTGGACCTTTACAATGACGGCGTGATTCCGTCCGGACCGGTGGAACTTGGAACCGTGGATATTGTGCCGGGGGATCATGAGCTGAAGATCACCATTGAAGGTAAAAACGCGAAATCCGCCAACTATTTCTTCGGCATGGACAAGTACAATTTTGTCCCGGCGGAATAATGGGAAGAGAGTGATTACCGGAACTAACCGCGCAGCCGAAGACAAATGCGATCCAACATGCCACGTTGGAGGCTCGTGGTCGGAAAATTTCAAAAATTTTTCCCTTTTTCTTTTTTGTCTCTTGACTTTTCTTTCTTTTTTGATTAATATGACTTTCTGGTGTTACGATTTTACAATCAATTTAATTTTGTGAGGAGGTTTTTATGAAAAAACTGTTGTTATGTTCAAAATGTCAAAATGGGGGGGGGGGGTAGTTTGTACGGTCTCCCATGTTGCAGATGTCCATACTGCAAACAATGTCAAAGATTCTTTTGTCCGGTCCGAATCCACGACTCCATCCGGTTTGACTGTCCGGCTCGGTTTTACCTTGGTCGAACTTCTTGTCGTGATTGCAATCATCGGGATTTTGATTGCTCTTCTTTTACCCGCGGTTCAGGCCGCCCGCGAAGCGGCAAGGCGAATGCAGTGTTCCAACCACTTGAAACAAATCGGTTTGGGATTTCACAACTTTCACGATACGATGAAAGGGATTGTTCCCGGCTGCACGGCTCAGCCGAACAATGACAGTACGAACTGCCCGACATTTCACGTGCTGCTGTTCCCGTATATCGAACAGACACCGCTGTACGAGAAACTCTGTTCCTTTGACACGAGCGGCGGAAATATCGCCGGAACAGAATACACCCGTGCATGGTGGGATGGTCTGCCGACGAGCAACCCGGGTTTCCAGGAACAACTCGGTTCCGTGCCGATTTACCGATGTCCGACACGGCGTAGCGGAGGACCTCAGTTGTCAGCTTTTCAGAACACGGACACTAACTTTACCGGCGGTCCCGTTTGCGACTATTCCATTCCCATTATTCTTGATGGTCATGCGGCCTGGTGGGAATGGCATAGCACCGCAGATTCCAGTACCACTGTTTATGACAATCCCATCAATTACAACGGACCGATCCGCCCCGCCAAGCTGACGCTTTCGACAGACCGGCGGACATGGATCCCCCGCGACGGACTAAGCCGATTGCAGGACGGGACGAGCAATCAGATCATACTCGGAGAAAAACATATCCCGAGTACCGCGTTTGGAAAAGCCGGACGTAAACCCGGTACAACGACCGAAATTGATTATTCGGACGCTCAGGTCATTGCTATGGGTAGCTGGTCACGTTTTTCCCTTGCACGCGGCTGGCGGCAGGGTTCCCCGCGAGCCATCGCGCAAGGTGCCTCACAGTACACCGCTGAAAATCAGGGACCATCAGTAACGTTTGCTTTCGGCAGTTGGCATCCCGGCGTCTGTCATTTTCTGTTGGGGGACGGTTCGGTGCAATCCCTTGCTGTAACAATTCCGGCGGTAACGCTCGAAAGATTGATTCTCGTGAATGACGGCGTGGCCGTTTCGCTGCCGTAAATTTGGTAACGTATTTGTTTAACAATTTTGCCCTCGTCGTCAAAACGATGGCGAGGGCAAAACATTTTTTAACCCAAATAAAACAAAATGAAAAAAACATTTTATATTTTTTTGCTGCTACTCATTTTCGCTGCCGGTTGTTCAAACGGTAACATCGGACTTGGCGGCAAGGTGACGTTCACGGACGGAACTCCGCTGACTGTCGGCGAGATTTATTTTGAAACGGACACGTTTATGGCACGCGGAGACTTGAAAGAGGATGGAACGTATGTGGTCGGTTCCGTGAAAGAAGGCGACGGGATTCCGAAAGGAACCTACCGCGTTTCTATTGTTGCGGATAAAATGGTGCCGGATAAAGTCGGCGGCATGATGTTACCGGAATCGCTGGTCGCTGAAAAATATCGTCACGGCACGACATCCGGTTTGACGGTTGATATTCCCGTCCCCGGCAACAAATTCGACGTCACGGTCGAACCCTATTCGCCGAAGGGAAAAAAGTAAACGGCACGAGAGTGCTGATAAAAAGTGAGATGATGTACGGATAGAACACAAATAGAATATGAAAGAGAATAATATTTGCCTCCGGCGGGCCGCGACGCCGCGGCGGGCGG
>JAISQK010000229.1 GCA_031274255.1 Planctomycetaceae bacterium
GTTCCTTGTCGGACGCATCGTGCTTACTCCTGAAAAAAGGTTGACTGTGAGAATGCAACCATTTTACAGAAAAGAACTTGCGACAGGAAATAATAATTGAGAAAATTACAAACTACTGATTTTGCAAAAGTTGAGTTGTAATCTATCGCAGAAAATATGATAATGATTTGAGGGGACATCTTGCGAACAGATACAAAAAACATTATGAAGACGAAAATAATCTCGCCAATGAATGGTGGGAGAAATTTAATTCACTTAATGGTGAGCAAATGGAAGTAGTAAAGTCTATTGTTGCAAAAAATCGTTTTGCCGATGAAGATTTTAACACGAATGATCCCGCAATACTTGAAGTGTTTAAGTATTACAAAGTAAAACAAGATAAACGAAAGTCGTCGGCACAATAACGATGCACTTGATTTTTGAAGGAACTGTTCGATGCCTGATTGTCTTGCACTGGGAATTTTGTTTGCCGATGTCGGCTGCTGGCCCATTGACCGCCTTCCCGACGCGGGAGAACTTGTTCCGACGGAACGGGTACAGCTCAGTCTTGGAGGGTGCGCCTCGAATGTGGCACTTGACCTTGCGAAGCTGGAATTTCATGTCGGACTCGCCGGTTGTGTCGGGGACGATGCATTCAGCGATTACATTGTGAAGTCGCTCTCTGTACCGAATGTCGATACGTCTCATCTGAAACGGGTTCCCAACATGGGACCGGGTTCGACGCTCATTGTCAATGTTCAGGGGGAAGACCGGCGATTCATCAGTACCACCGGTGCCAACGCGGAATTTGATGTGGAGGATATTCCCGAAGAGTGGCTCAAAACCGCAAAAGCTCTCTATCTGGGCGGTTTTTTGATGATGCCGAAACTGGAATCTTCAAAAACAGTGGACATGTTCCGGCTCGCTCAATCCTACGGGTGTCGGACGATTCTGGATGTCGTGCTTTACGGCGACCGTCCGTATTGGGATGCGGTGGCACCGCTTTTGCCGTATACGGATGTCTTTGTGCCGAACGATTGGGAAGCGAAAATGCTTTCAGGACTTGACAATCCCATCGAACAGGCGGAATTTTTTCTGAAAGCAGGGGTCAAGGCGGCGGTGATCACTTGCGGCGAACAGGGGACGTACTATCTTTCGGCTTCCGAACGTTTCAAAAGCGGCATCTATCCGACGAAATTTGTCGGCGGCACCGGTTCCGGAAATGCGTTTGCCGCCGGATTCATGGCCGGAATCTGTCAGAAACTTTCGCCGCAGGACTGCGTCCGTTGGGGAAGCGCTCTCGGGGCAAGCTGCGTCCGTGACGTCAGTGCGACGGAAAGCGTCTTTAATCGTCAGGAAATGGAAGCGTTTCTGGCGGCAAATTCGCTAAAAATGGAAATCTTATCAACATGAAACCGACAGGAGCGAATTCATCCCGACAAAAGCAGATGTTATTAATAAAGTTATTGTTTTCCGTAAAAATTCCTGTGAATGTTAAATCTTTCTAAAAAGAGGAATCCTTCCCTAAAAATTAAGGTATAATACCGTATCAGATTAGATATGATTTTATCCCGCGTATGTCCTTCAGGGCATGGGTAAGTTTTGACTGGGAAAACAGGAATGACAAAGGATTCATACGAACAACTCACCGAAAAATTACAGTCCGCGACACTCTGTGCGCTTCCTCAAAGTGCGGCGAGAATGATTCAACTGTCTAAAGACCCGCGGAATGGACCGCAGGAACATGCCGTTCCCATTCTGGCTGACATCGGACTGTCCACGCAGATCCTTCGTTTCGTCAATTCGTCCATTTTCGGTTTCCGCTGCAAAATCACGTCGATTCCAATGGCACTTTCCCTGGCGTCGGTACGGACAATCCGAAATTTCGTCCTTTGGAGCGGTCTGTTCGCGATGATGCCGAATCCGATGTGTGGTCCGTTTTCCGTGCGTGTGCTCTTTCAAGACTCGCTCCGTAGAGCGGTTTTTGCCAAACATGTCAGCCTCCTCCTTGAGGACTGTGACGCGGATGACACGTTTTTATGTGCGATTCTTCAGGATATGTCGATTCCGATTCTCGGCAAAATCTGGAATCAGGAATATAAAGAAATGCTGACAGAATGCCGTCACGGAGTCACTCGGCTGTCCCGGATCGAACAGGAACGGATGGGTTGGAATCATGCTCAGGCCAGTGCGATTCTCGCGAATCAGTGGAATCTGGATGGACATATCGCCGACACGATTGTGCATCATATTGATTTTGATTTTACACATTTGACGGCATCCGAAGACAAGAAAGCGGCTGTCATTGCACTGTCTTCGTTGTTGCCGTCAGTCACGTCGCATATCTGGCGGGAAGTGGAACTGTTCCTTTTGGGATACAACCGGTTGTTTAACGGTCAGGTTCCGGACTTGAAGTCGCTCCTTGCCGTCACCGATGAACGGAGTGCCGACCTCATGCAGTTCATCTGTTTGGGCGACACGGTCATTCCGCTGCTGGAGCATCATCATAATTATATTGAGTCCGTTAAGCCGGTGATCGACACCCCGGAAACCGCCGAGGCATCGGCATAACGAATGTCCCCCATTTTCAAGGAGTGAGTCATGCAGGAATTTTTTGACGCAGATGAGGCAGCTTTACGGGAAAAAAACAAAAAGCTGTTGCTCAATTCCGCAAGTTATGTCCTTGCCTATAACGACTTTGTCTTTCTGAACAGTGCCGACGCCAGACCTTTCCGAATGCAGTTGGAGGTTGTCAAGCCGGAACAGATTATGAAGGCGGAACGTATCCGCTCGACCGTCATCGTTTTCGGAAGTGCAAGACTCGTCGATAGTTCCGTCGCGCAGCGGATGCTTGATCAGGCAAACAAAAATCTTGAGTCGGAGCCGGACAATCCCGCTTACAAACGTGACGTGAAGAAGGCTCGGACACTCGTCGAGTTTGCTCCTTATTACGACATGGCCCGCGACTTTGCTCAAATCGTATCGCGGTTCAATCAGCAGATCGCCCCGAAGGACGGTTATGCCAATCATGATTTTGTCATTTGTACCGGCGGCGGACCGGGAATCATGGAAGCCGCCAATCGCGGAGCGTATGATGTCGGGGCACGTTCCATCGGACTGAACATCAAATTGCCGGTGGAGCAGTATCCGAATCCGTACATTTCCAACGAGTTTTGTTTCCAGTTCCACTATTTCGGAATCCGGAAACTTCATTTCATGCTGCGTGCGAAAGCACTTGTGGTCTTTCCCGGCGGATTCGGCACTTTTGACGAACTTTTTGAGGGTCTGACCTTGCGTCAGACACACCGGATGCAGCAGCTTCCGATCATTCTTTTCGCGGAGGACTACTGGCGTAAGGCGGTGAATTTTGACTATCTTGTTGAGTCGGGAATGATTGCCGAAGAAGACCTTGATCTGTTTGTATTCGTCAAAACGCCGGAAGAAGCCTGGAATGCCATTATGAAATATCACAAAGACCACAATGACCCCATCATTACGGAATACTGCTTCTGATTCGCATAAGCGGCGGCGGGCTGTTTTCCACGGCCTTGACGGATTAAGAATTTCGGCCAAAATAACTGTTTCATAAAATTGATGATTAACGTTCATTATACTCACCGAACCGATTTGGCAAGAAATGGCAAAAGAAGAATCCACCGGAAGCGGGGCTGTCCTTGAAGCGGCACGTCGTGAAAAGCTGCACAAAATAGAGGAAATGGGAATTGACCCTTGGGGAAGCCGTTTCGACGGTCATTTGTCCATTGATAAGATTCGCTCACGTGCGACGGAAATCAAATACACCACTCCTCCGGCGGACTCGGAACATCAGGAACCGGTTCAGACCGGCCCGAAGGTTCGCGTGGCCGGGCGAATCATTCTGCACCGTAAAAAAGGGAAGCTCGCATTCCTTGACCTTTGGGACTGGACAGGCAAAATCCAGATTCTCATCGGAAAAAGTCAGGTCGGTGACCGGAATTGGGAAGTGACTCAGAACCTTGATTTGGGTGATATTATTGGAATTGATGGCGAGCTTCGGACCACGCGGACCGGTGAAATCTCCATTTTTGCCGAAGATGTCCATTTTCTCTGTAAGTCTATTGAGACGCCTCCCGCGAAATTTCATGGACTGTCCGACCCGGAACTCCGTTCACGGATGCGTTACATGGACCTCGTCCACACGGACGGCGTACTTGAGCGTTTTATCAACCGTACAAAAATCGTGCAGTCCATTCGTAAAACCCTCGCAGGGGAAGGTTTTGTGGAAATTGAAGGGCCGACGCTCCACAATGTGGCGGGCGGTGCCGCCGCGAAACCGTTTCAAACGCATCACAATGCTCTCGACATCCCTCTTTATCTCCGAATCGCTCTGGAGTTGCACCTCAAACGGCTCCTTGTCGGCGGCTTTGAGCGGGTTTACGAAATGGGACGGGTTTACCGGAACGAGGGAATCAGTCAGCGGCATAATCCTGAGTTCACGCTCCTCGAAGTTTACCAGGCCTACGGCGATTACCGTTCCATGATGGATTTAACGGAAAACCTGATTGTAGAAGCGATTAGGGCGACCGGTCAGGAGTTGATCATTCCTTGGGATGGAAAAATGGTCGATTTTACCCCGCCATTCACCAGAAAAACGTATCAGGAATTATTCGAGGAACATACCGGAATCCGCTTTCACGATGACAATGCGGTTTTGGAATATGCAAAGAAAAATCAAATCGAAATAACGGGAAAACACTTGGATGTTGTGCGGAGCGAGATTTTCGAGACAAAAGTCGAAGATGCCCTGCAAGGTCCTGTTTTTGTGATGGATTATCCGGCCAATATTTGTCCGCTCACGAAACGGAAACACGGCCGCCCTGACATTGCGGAACGGTTCGAGCTGTTCGTGCATGGGACGGAACTTGCCAATGCTTACACGGAGTTGAACGACCCGGATTTACAAGAGAAACTCTTCTCGCAACAACTCGAAGGTCAGGCGGAAGAAGACTCCATGGCCAAGATGGATCGCGACTACATCAAGGCGTTACGACACGGAATGCCACCTGCCGGCGGACTCGGAATCGGTATTGACCGGCTTGTCATGGTACTGACGGACACGACATCTATCCGTGATGTGATTCTTTTCCCGCTCCTTCGACCGGAATGAGATAACACGACGGGGGCGGCTTCATTTATTATCATTTAACCGCCATCGTCACACTTTGACTGCTGTTACACTGCGGTTTGCCTGCTATACGATGGTTTGCGTTGTCACAACAGTCACCTCCGTGTTGCGGACACCGGAAGGTTTACGATTCGTTCCATATGAGGCAAGGTCCAAGTATAACATCACACAAGCCGTCAACACCGCCAAAAACGCAACCAGCAGCATAAGGGTATAAATATCGGTCTTCCGCTTCACTTTGACAACGGGAGTTTTGGCAACTTTGACTTTCGGAGCCTTTGATATCTTGACCTTTTTTTCCTTCACCGGTTTGGGAGCCTTTTCTTTCGGAACTTTGGCCGGTTTTTCCTTAGTAGAGTTTCGTCGCAACATGGTCACCTCGCTGAATGGTTCCTGTCCTGAACTCGGGGAGAATTTTTGCGGCGGCCTGATTCGGCTCTGTCTTGATGATCTCAATTTGCCCCAAATAAGTGTCCTCGTGATAAACATGCAAACGGTGACCTTTTTCCAAACCGGAATCCGCCCCGATACTGACCGCTACCATTCCTGTCGGACGTACCTCGGTGATTTCCCCGATAATGTGAGCCGGAGCTTCACCCAGATGACGGTCGGGATTCGGCGATTCTCCCAAAACATTGAGCACCGTGAGAGCGTCCGCCAAGTCATTGGCAAGCCTTTTGTTTGTTTGCATTAAAGTTGCGTAATTCAAAGCGTAAGTGTGTCCCTGATCGGTGGCCGCAATCACTTGAGCGAGCAGATCATTCCGCGAACGCATTGACTCATCAAAATCGGTACGCAATTTTTCTATTTCCGCCCGGTCTTTCGCCAAATTCTTATGGACACTGTCCAGTGTGGAAATGGCTTGTTCCGTACTTTTATTAAGCTCGTTGGCGTCTGCTTCGAGCTTGGCAATTTCCTCTTTCGTAAGAGTCGTTTCCGCACTCAACTTCTGAACTTCCTGTTGACTGCGGGCAACATATTCCTCATGCAGCTTTAGCAGTTCCTCTTTTTCACGGCTGAGGCTGTTATTTTTATCCTGAGCCGCTTTGAGCTGCGTATTCAGTTCATCAGCTCTGACTTTCCAGTTATGGTGCGTTGTATAAACGGTAATGGTGAACGCCATAAACACAAGGCTCATCAGCAAAATGACCCAAACGAGAATTTTTCCGACCTGATTCATAAGGATTATCTCCTGCAGCAGAGAACAAAACAAAATTGTGATTAGGTGACTTCGAGGGGCAAACAACACTGTTTCATGCCATCCGAATATCGTACAGCATAAAATATCCCTCAAACGGACAGGGACAAGCAAATTTCAACTGTCTGACACTACCAGTATAACCAACGTGACTTGCCTATGTCAACAATAATACTCAAATCTCTGGAATTAACAAGATTTTTTAGGATTCTTTTTCCAAAATACACTATTTTTTGAAAAACGCTTCAATATTAAAACACAAAACAGGCAAGATGAGGTATTTAATGAATACCGTTTGATTTTCACTTTTCCGGAATCGGCTCAATCCGTACTTTTTCGATTCGTCTCGGAGTCGCTCCGGCAACAGTGATTCTGAAATTTTCGAAATCCAAAAATTCACCGTTCACTGGGACATGTTCAAACTGATCTAGCAAAAAACCTGCCAAAGTGTCATAATCCTGATCGTCAGGGAGTTTGATACGCAGCCGTTCGTTGATGTCATCAATATGGATTCGTCCCAGCACCAGATAGGTGTTTTCGCTTATTTTCTCTATATTATCAATAAGGTCAGGGTCGTATTCATCGACGATTTCACCGACAATCTCCTCAATAATGTCTTCCAGCGTAGCGATTCCCGACACACCGCCATATTCATCGAGGACAATGACAAGGTGACTGTGATTTGTCTGAAATTCGTGCAGGAGCGACGCCACTGGTTTGGTTTCCGGGACAAAAACAGGCTCACGAAGGAGTGTCGTCCACGACGCACGATATTCCATCGATACTTTGGCGAGTTCCGGGAGAAGGTCTTTGGCGATCAGAATGCCTATAATGTCATCACGGTTGGTGTCATAAACGGGAATCCGCGAGTGCGGCGTTTTGATCACAAAAGCGAGCATTTCCTCCCAGGAAAGCGACTTCGGCATACTGCAAATATCTGTCCGCGGGGTCATCACTTCGGAGACCACGACGCTGCTGAGGTCCATGATTCCTTCAATCATGCCGCGGGCTTCGTCTTCGAGCAGACCTTCGCGGTGTCCCTCACTGACAATGGTACGGATTTCCTCTGAAAATTGTTCCTCTTCGGACGTGTCGGGGCTGTAACCGGCGAGCCGAAAGAAAATCGCGTCACAAAATCGGGCGACCATCTCCAGCGGTACGGCGCAAACCATCAAAAAGGACCAAAACGGCCAAAAGAAGTAAATAATCGGAGTTGCCCAAAGCGAGGCCAATGTGGAAGGAATCCAGACAGTGCAGGCGATCAGAATCAGCGAAGGAACAGTGATTTTGAGAATCCAGTCGAACCAGTCCGGCGTCGGAACGGCAATAAGATATTCACGATTCATTGTCCACCAGTAGAGACCGAAAATCAGCGTCGCGCAGAGGAAAAAGCACTGAAACATCAGGACGGCCCGAGCGGTGCGTTCGTGATGTTTCCGAATCGCCGCGAACCGTTCCCCGGCGGACCGCCGCTGACAGAGTTCCTGAAGCTGATGCAGGGAAAACTCTGCAAAAGACGAAGCCCCGACGGCGGCGACACAGGAAAGAAACAGACAAGTGAGCGTAAGTTCTAACATGGATGAAATGGAATATGCGTATGCGTGAAAGTCTGCTTGTTTTTCAAAAACAACCGAAATGATTATACACGGCATCACTGATGAAGTCCAGAGGCGGTTGAAAAGCGATGAGAGCGGCATGAGGCTCAAACCGGTTGAAATTTCCCGCGTCCTCGCACGGGCATCGTTTTGCGTTTTGCGGGCGGACGAGCGGGTAAATGTCTCCCATTGAGGCGGCTTGTTGAACCGGTTGAGGATATTCCTGACCGGATCATCACGACGCGGAAGTCCTCCGTCCTGAAGTTTCTTCCGTAAAACATAACAACAAGTTTTCCTCGCGCATCACCGACGAGCACACTTTTGGTATGCAAAACCGGATACAGGGTGTTCACGGCATACGGAAAACACTGAAAAAACATGATCGGCAGTCGAACAGAAACAGCCGTTTGACGGGGTTGACATTCGGGAAACGCTTCTGGACATGGACAACAAACCGTCATCGCTAACGGAAATTTTGCACAACGCGGAAACGAATCGTGGAGCGTTACAGAGTGGTGACTGGAAGCTCGTGTTGACCAAGATTGACGGGAGATACAAATGAGAGCGGTTGAAACTTCCCGTCAGAGCAGACAGATGGAGCAAGAAACCGCGGGAATCGACGGATCGTATTTTAACAGGAATCCATCATATTTCACAGAAAGGTTTGTTATTTGATAGGCAAG